>WYEG01000038.1 GCA_009903935.1 Caldimicrobium sp.
TCTCTCGGATTAGTTTCAGGAAGGAAAAAGAAGGAAAGAAGCAAGGCAAAGGCAGAAACAGCGGATAAGTAGATACCTGGGAAAGTTAGGAGGTTTAGTTTTTCAACAAAGTAGGTGCAAACCATGGGAACTGTGCCGCCAAACACGGCAAGGGAAGTATTATATAATACTGAGAAGGAGGTTCCGCGGATCTTTACCGGAAAAAGCTCGGCTAAAGTTGCAGGTAAAATACTCATAAAAAGGGAAGAGATAAAGGCAAAGGCAAGATGCGCTAAAAGAATGTTTTTGAAATCTCCAGAGAGCATAAAGTTAACCAAAAAAGTGGATAGAAGCGCATAAAGAGAAAGAGAAATCAAGAAAAAGGGTCTTCTTCCGTGTTTGTCCGAAAGGTAAGCAACGAAGGGGATAAGCAGGTCAAGTAGAAGCATGGCTATGGTGTTTATGAGAAAGGACTTGTCCGAAGGGAGCTTTAAAACACGGTTGTAATAGGTTGATAGATACACAAAGAGGGTAAAAAAGGCTACACCTTGAACGGCAGACAAAGAAAGGGTTAAGATTAGCTCTTTTTTATGGTGCCTTATGGCATAGACAAGGGGAAAACCTTTGGCTGGTGAGAGGGCTTCCTTGACAAAGGAAGGTGTCTCGTAGGCGCGTTTTCTCACTAAAACACCAAGGTAGGCTAAGACTAAGCTAGGGAGGTAGATTAACCTCCAGGCGTAGCTTAAGAGTTCTTCTTCAGAGAAGACATGATAAAAGACCGTTGCGGTGAAAGAGCCAAAAAGGATGCCAAGAATAGCTCCGAAAAGGTTTATGCTTGCATAAAAAGCTCTTCTCTTGGGATGACTATGTTCAAGCAAAAAAGTAACGGAGGTTGTGTACTCACCCCCTGCAGAAAGTCCCTGAAAGATCCGAAGAATTCCAAGGATAATGGAAGATAAAACCCCGATAGAGTGATAGCTTGGGAGAACCATGATGAGAAGGGAAGGAATAGCCATAAGATAGATGGATAGAACAAGGGCGGGTTTTCTTCCTTTTTTGTCTGCTACATAGCCTATAAGCAAAGCCCCAAAGGGTCTTGCTAAAAAGCCAACCGCAAAGGTTAAAAAGCTGAGGATTAGAGATACAACCGGGTCATGGCTTGGGAAAAAAAGCTTAGCAAAGACCTGAGCAAAGTAGCCGTAGACAACAAAGTCATACCATTCTATAACATTTCCAACAAGACCAGTAGCGATTAGGATGGATCGGGATGACTTCATCAGAGGATAAACTTAGCCAGCTCTTCCTGCGAGATTACCTCTCCAAGCTTTTCTCTTACATATTCTTGGGTTATGACGACCTTTGTTGGAGCGATGTCAGGTGCACTAAAGGAAACCTCTTCGAGAAGCTTTTCAAGAACAGTGTAGAGCCTTCTTGCCCCGATGTTTTCAAGCCTCTGATTTAGGTCGTAAGCCATTTGAGCGATCTCTTCAATTGCTTCCCTTGTAAACTCAAGCTCAACTCCTTCAACTTTAAGGAGGGCTTGATACTGTTTGACCATGGCGTTTTCTGGCTCGGTGAGAATTCTGACGAAGTCTTCCTTGCTTAAAGGTGAGAGCTCAACCCTTATGGGAAATCTTCCCTGAAGCTCAGGGATAAGGTCTGAAGGCTTAGAGATATGAAAGGCTCCGCTTGCGATAAAAAGGATGTAATCTGTGCGGACCATGCCGTAACGAGTGTTAACCGTGGTCCCTTCCACGATTGGAAGGAGGTCTCTTTGCACGCCCTCCCGGGACACATCAGGACCGTAACCTTCGCCCCGGCTTGCGATCTTGTCTATCTCATCGATGAAGACTATTCCGCTTGTCTCGGTAAGCTGAATAGCTTCCCGAACCACCCGGTCCATGTCGATGAGCTTGCTTGCCTCCTCTTTAGTAAGGATCTCCAAAGCCTCTGCCACCTTGACCTTACGTTTTTTCCCTCTCAAAGGCAAAAAGGCTGAGAACATCTCCTTTAATTGCATCTCAAGCTCTTCAAGACCGCTTGCCGCCAAGATCTCGATGGTAGGTTGAGGAGGCTTAAGCTCAACCTCAAGCTCAACGACCCTGTCGTTTAGGGCACCGCTTCTCAACATTTTGAGCATCTTTTCTCTGGTCAGAGGGTCGTATTCTACTCTCGTTGAAGTCTTGGGCAAAAGCAAGTCTACAAGCCTTTCTTCTGCGTTTTCGCGAGCCTTAGCTAAGACCTTTTTTTCTTCTTCAGCTCTAACCATTTGCACGGCAACATGCACAAGGTCTCTAATGATCGATTCTACATCTCTTCCAACATAGCCAACCTCGGTAAACTTGGTAGCTTCAACCTTGATAAAAGGGGAATTGGTTAGCTTAGCAAGCCTTCTTGCGATCTCCGTCTTTCCAACTCCTGTGGGACCGATCATCAGGATGTTTTTAGGATAAATTTCTTCCTTGATGGGCCCCTCGATCTGCATCCTCCTCCAGCGGTTTCGCATGGCGATGGCTACAGCCCGTTTAGCTTGGGCTTGCCCGACTATGAATCTATCAAGCTCAGCTACGATCTCTCTCGGAGTAAGCTCTCTTTCCTTCTTCATAGCTCCTCTATCACAATCTCGTTATTGGTGTAAATGCAGACCTCTGCAGCGATCCTTAAGGAGGTTTCTACGATTTCTCTTGCAGAAAGGTCAGTGAAGCGAAGCAAAGCCTTAGCTGCTGAAAGAGCCATAGGGGCACCGGAGCCGATGGCGATAACCTCTTCGTCTGGTTCAACCACATCTCCGGCTCCGGAGATAAGGAGCATATGCTCTCTGTCGCAGGCTATGAGGAAGGCTTCAAGGCGCCTTAAGATTTTATCCGTTCTCCAGTCCTTTGAAAGTTCCACAGCAGCCCGAAGGAGTTGCCCGCTATAGGCTTCAAGCTTTTTCTCAAGCCTTTCAAAAAGGGTAAGAGCATCCGCTGTTGCTCCCGCAAAACCAACGAGGACTTGACCTTTATAAAGCCTTCTAACTTTTCTTGCCCGGTGCTTAAGAATGGTGTTCCCAAAGGTGACCTGCCCGTCCCCACCGATGGCAACCTTGCCGTCTCGTCTAACCGCAATGACCGTTGTCCCCCAAAATTTTAAAGAACTATCCATCCCTTCTCCTCCGTAGGATTTTATTTTAATCATACTTCATAGAATTACAAACTCTAAGCAAAAGGCATACATTTTGGTCCCTTATCTTATCCGGAAGAAAGAAAGAGGATCTTTTGACGCAAAAAAAGGCTTTACCATGAGCTATGAGGAGAAGGTAGTCCCTCGCTTCCGTCTCAAAGGATAGGGCTCTTTTTGGAGAGCCCTCTTAAGCGTTATTGACAATCCTTTGATGTATCTTATTTTTTAAAGAGATAAAAACAGATTAGGGGGTGGTTTTATGCTTTATCTCTTACAAAAAGAGAAAAGAAAGCGCGGGTTTACACTTATGGAGATACTCATTGTCGTTGCCATCATCGGTTTACTTGCGGCGCTTGTTATGCCAAACATCCTTGGAAGATATGAAAAATCAAAGGAAGAGATAGCTAAAGCTCAGCTTGAGATGATATCTACCGCCATTGAAGCCTTCCGGCTTGATACTGGGAGGTATCCAAATTCTTTAGATGAGCTCATAAACTGTCAGGATCCTAAGTGCAGAGCTCCTTATTTGGCAAAAAAAGAGATCCCAAAGGACCCTTGGGGCAGAGACTATGTCTACAAATACCCTGGTGAACATGGACCCTATGATCTTTACTCCCTCGGTCCTGATGGACAGCTTAACGAAAAGGCTATAACCAACTGGTCTAAATGAGCTTCGAAGAGTTTTTAAAGGAAAAATTTCGTCTGAAGGATGAGGACCTTAAGAAGGCTCTCCTTCTTCAGCGGGAGTCCTCACTTCCTCTTCCTCAGATTTTGGTTAGCTTGGGATTGGTTTCAGAAGATCAACTCATCAGAGCCTTAGCCCAGTATTTAAACTTGTCCGTCCTTGAAGAAACGTTACCGCCTGATGAAGAGCTATTTAGAGATGGTTTTTTAGATGGGGTCAATCTAAACTTTCTCATTGAGAAAAAATGTCTACCTTTCAAGGTTGATAAAACAAAAAAGGTTTTGTTTGTGGCAACCTCAAATCCTTACAACTATGAAGCCTTTAATTATCTTACCAACCTAACAGGTTTTCGTATTGAGCCCCTTCTTGCTTCAGAAGAAAGACTTAAAGCTTTAGCAAGGTATTTTAGCCTCCAGGAAGTTCCTGAAATAAAGTCTCTTGAGGTTGATGAGGATGTAGAGCGGTTAACTGAGCTTGCTTTTGAGGCTCCGGTTATTAAATATTTAAATAATTTATTAACCAAAGCGGTTGAGCTCCGAGCCACGGACATCCACATAGAAACCTTTAAAAACAAAGCACGGGTCAGGTTTCGCATAGATGGCACTCTTCATGATATGGAAGTGTTAGACTTAAACTTTGCCCGAGCTGTTGTCTCTCGTATCAAGCTTCTTTCCGGGCTTAACATAGCGGAAAGACGGGTCCCTCAGGATGGAAAATTTACCACCAGGGTCTCTTCAGTTGTCCTTGACCTTAGGGTTTCTACCATACCGATGGTTCACGGAGAAGGGGTTGTTTTAAGGCTACTCTACAGGGAAAGTCTAACTTTTGATATTAGGACTTTGGGCTTAGAAAAAGACCACTATGAGTTAGCCTTGAGGCTTATTTCCTACCCTTACGGTATCCTTATGGTTACAGGACCCACGGGGTCAGGTAAGACTACGACCCTTTATTCTATGCTGACCTATCTAAACAGTGATGAAAGAAAGATCATCACCATTGAGGACCCGGTCGAGTATCAGCTTGAGGGGATAAATCAAATCCAAGTAAAAACAGAGGTAGGGCTTACCTTTGCGAGCGCCCTTCGGGCTATCCTTAGGCATGACCCGGATATTATCATGGTGGGAGAGATACGCGATAGAGAAACGGCAGAGATCTCCATCCATTCAGCCCTAACCGGTCATTTGGTTCTAAGCACCCTTCACACCAACGATGCCCCAAGCGCTCTCTTTAGGCTCATAGAGATGGGCATTGAAGCCTACCTTATAAACGCCTCCATGGTCGGGGTAATAGCTCAGAGAATTATCAGGAAAAATTGTCCTTATTGCAGTGAAGAGGTGAAATTAGAGAAAGAAGTTTGGGATGAATACGAATTTGACGAAATACTGGAAAAATGGGGGTATCTTATAGGCGAGCCTAAAATTGTTAAAGGTAGAGGGTGTGAGAAATGCGCTAACACTGGATACCGAGGACGGATCGCCATCTTTGAAGTTTTTGAATACGACGATGAGCTAAAGGAAGCTTTCCTCAAGCTAAAATCTCTTGAAGCCTTTAGAAAATACCTAAAACAGCATAGAGATTTTAGGACCTTGAGAGAGGATGGATTTATCAAGGTTTTAAAAGGCATAACCACTATTTCAGAAATCCTTAGAGTATGTTGAAGGAATTTGAATGCACCTACATAGATTCCCATGGGGTTGAGCGGACAACCTTTATCTTAGCTGGAAATCAGAGGGAGGCGGTTCAACGACTTAAAGAACAGGGTTTTATAGTCACCGAGGTCAAGGAAAGAGTAAAAAAAGAGGTTTCTTTTTCTTTATCTTTAGGGATTAATCAGCAAGACCTTTACAACATTGCCAATCAGCTAAGCATCCTCCTTCGGTCTGGAATGAAGATCGACCAGGCTCTAAATCTTTTGACCTCAACGACCAAAAAGCCTAAACTCAAAGAAATACTATCTGCCATAAATCAAGAGATAAAGGCTGGGCAAGGCGTGGCTTCGGCCTTTGAAAAGAATAACCTCTTTCCTTCCGTCTGCGTGAGCATGATCCATGTTGGAGAAACAGTTGGCAATTTAGCTACAGCTTTCGATAATGTGGCTCAGTATTTAAAGTTTCAGATAGAGTTAAAACGAGAAATCATCAACGCCCTTATCTATCCCTTCTTTTTAGTCCTTGCAAGCTTTTTTACTCTGATATTCATGTTTAACTTTATCATCCCCAGGTTTTTTGCCATCTTTCAAACGACTGGTTCTATTCCCATTACAGCCAAATTTGTGTTTACCCTGTCTAAAGTCTTCAATGCCAAGGTTTTTATCCTGCTTTTTATTGTGGGGCTGTTATTTTATCTATTAAACCGTTCCAGAATGGTCAATTTTAGCCCAGAGAAAATATCTTGGTTTTTAACCCGCCTTCCTTTTGTCCGGACGCTCTTTTTTAACTTGGAGCTTTCAAGGTTTTGCTATTCTATGTATTCTATGCTTAAAGGTGGTGTAGAATTTATCAAAGCGGTTGAGCTTTCAGCAAACATAATTCAAGATAAAGCTCTAAGAGATTCCTTCTTAACCAGCATAAGGGAGATTAAAAAAGGAAAACGAATAGCGGAGGTCTATTCTCAGATGCCCATCCTGCCAGATATCTTCGTCAATCTTGTGGTAGTGGGGGACGAGAGCGGAAACCTTGCTGACATCTTTCTTGAGCTTTATCAAGTCTTCAATGACAACTTTAAAACAGCTATTAAGCGGTTTCTCACGCTCCTTGAGCCAGCTATCATTGTTTTTATGGGGCTTATCGTAGGGTTTATCATCGTGTCCCTTATTCTTACAGTCATGAACGTAGGAGCGATAAAATTTTAGGGGACCTAGTAAACATGGGCGCTCAAGAAAACTCCCTTCTTGTCATCCCGTGGAGCGAAAGTGCTGAGAGACCCCTCGCTGCCGCTCGGGGCGACATAAAAGTGGCACGGGGTGACAGCACTTTTCTGTCGTTTCGAGCGAAGCGAGAAATCTCCCCATCCTGTCCCCATCCTGTCATGCCGAGCGTAGCGAGGCATCCCCTCTTGGGTCATGGGAAAAGGTTGGAGCTTAGAACAACCAAAAATAGGTAGATTTGGCACAGCAAAAAATGGCGTTCATAAAAAGAACAAAAAGAATGTGCGAGCAGAATTAAATGTGGCTTAAGGATACAAAAAGAAAACAGGGCTTTACTTTGATAGAAATTTTAGTGGCTGTAGCTATTTTGGGTATCATGTTTTCTGTAACACTGCCCGTTTCTTATGAACTTTTTCAGAGCTACAAGAATTCCTTGAAAGCGCAAGAAGTTTTGCTCTATTTTGCTTCGCTAAAAAGGGAATGCTTTCTTTATAGCGAGGAGAAGGATATTTCCTCAGCTAACGGGGCTTTGGTGGTGAACGGAGAAGAAAAAAGGTTTCCGGATGTTTACATAGAGGTAAAAGAACCTATTAAGCTTTTTAAAAACGGGACCTCTAACGGCGGAGAGGTTGAGCTTAAAATAGGAAAAGAAAAGTATAAAATTACAGTTAAAGCCCCCTTCGCGGAGCTCTCCTTAGAAAGGGTAAAACCTTACAAGGAAGGCGCATAGTGAAAAGCTTTAAGAGAGGCTCTATTACTGTTGATATTCTTATTGCGGGTGTTGTGCTGACCGCTGGCATTGCGGCAAGCATGTATCTTTTTAGGCTTGGGTTTAATTATCTCGAAAAGGCAAACACTGCCCAACTCATAGCCACTAAAGTTTCTCAGACGCCAGCCCTTCTTAGAACCTTAGACTTTTCTCAGGAAGAAGGCATTGAAGACCTTGGGGACGGAGTAACGCTCAAGTGGTCAGCAAAGCTCATCGCTAAATCAAGACCAGAAAGAGTTGGCGAAACCAAGATGTTAGCGATGCATGAGCTTTACCTTTACGAGGTCACCTTAAATTATCACTACAAAGATACGGTTCGTTCTTATAAAGTAAACATCTTTAGGAGCAAAGCCCTTGCCTCTCCGGAAGAGCTTGGCTTCTAAGGGCTACACCCTGATTGAAGTAGTGGTCGCTCTGGCTATATTTTCTTCCATGCTCCTTCTTGGAAGCTTAGCCTTAAATCAAACTCTAAGGGAATACAAAGTCCTTGCTGATAAAGGGTTTGCCTTTTGGAATTATGCTAAGGTTGTTTGGCTTGACAAAAGCGTTGCTTCGATGACTGATTATTTTGTAAAGACAAGGGAGCACCGCTGGTTCCCCTATTTTAAGGGGGACGGAAATGGCTTTTCGTATGTTTCTTTAGCTCCCTTTGCGAGCGATGCTCCAGTCGTGGTTTGGGTAGTAAAAGAAAAAAAGGAAGGGGGAATTTTTGACCTTGTTTACTATGAGCTTCCTGTTATGACTAAAAAGTATCTGGATATTGAAGACGATGTGGTTTTTAACAACTACAAAAAAGGAAATTCCTTCGTTGTATTTTCTGACCTTGAAGAAATATCCTTTCAGTATTACGGATTTGACCTTCTTAAAAGAAAATATGAATGGTTTAACGAGTTTGACGGAAGATTGAAAAAGGTCCTGCCTTCCGCTATACTGATAACCTACAAAGACAAAGAGGGAGAAAAAAAACTATTTTTAAAAGTAAACACCAATTCAATGACCAAGCTTATCTACGATGAAATATATCCGGATGTCAACCCCTAATCGAGGGTCAGCAACCTTTCTTATGGTGCTTTTGGTGATGGTAATTCTTACAGTATCCATCGGTTTTAATTGGCTGGTTAAGGAATACATCAAAACAGCCATGGCTTTTGAGGATAAGGCTACAGCCATGCTCAAAGCCCGTTCAGCTTACGACACCCTGCTCTATCTTATGCTCAACGGGAATTTTGGGGCAAGAGAACTGCTTTTACCTCAAGTTGAAGGACTTCCTACATTAACCACCATACCTCTAAACGGAACTGAGGTCCACTTATCCGACGATATCACGGTTGAGGTTCAAGATTCAAACGGAATGCTTTCTTTAACCACCATCAACACCTTAGCCTTGGGTCGGCTTTTAACCTACTTTGGGGTTGACCAAAAGGAGGTTGACATCTTCATAGACTCCCTGCTTGATTGGATTGACCCAGACGACTTAACCCGAATTAACGGTGCCGAAAAAGATTGGTATTCTTCCCAAGGACTAAAGTATGCACCGAGAAATTATCCCCTTCAATACAAGGAGGAAATAAAGCTTATAAGGGGGATGAAGCCCGAACTTTATGAAAAAATAGAACCCTATCTTACTCTGCTTCCTCAAACTGGCTTTAATCCAAACACCGCCAAAGACCCAGTATTGATAGCTTATCTTGACATTGACAACGACACTTTAAACGTGCTAAAGGAATACCTACAGACAAAACCCATATCCTCTGATGCAGAGCTATACTCCCTTACCGGTAGGAAGATCGTGAGGGATGAGGGGGTGTATTTTTTCCCTTCTCGCTATGTTGAGTTAAAAATAAAAGTAGGAAAGCCTAAACCCTTTTACACCATAAAAGCTGGGCTTTATCTTCAGGAGAACCTCAACACCCCATACACTACCCTTTACTGGAAAGAAGAATAATGCTTGTCTGTTATCTTACCAAGGATGAGGCAAAGTTCTACCAGATTAAAGGGGATAAAATTTCAGAAATCTCCCCGGGTGCTTTCAAGCTTACTAAATACCTTCAGAAAAGGGTCCTTATCATCTCAAGAGAGCTCCTTTTTTACACAAGAAGAAGTTATCCCCCTATACCGCTAAAGAAGCTCAAAGATGCCTTGAAGGTCGAGGTGCAGGATTTTTTTCCCCTTCCCAGGGTAAGCTATACCTTTAAAATTTTTGAGGCTACGGAAAAGTTTACCCTTGTTGACCTCTGGGCTTGGTCAAAGGATGAGGAAGAAAGGGTTGAAAAGACATTTCCCTTTCAGTATGTAATACCTGAAGACTTGCTTTTGGTAGAGAAGGGGGATACTGCTTTAAAGATATACAAACAAAGGGACATCTATCATCTTATCGCTTATGTTAAAGGAAAATTTTTAGGCAGTCTATCCATTGCCGAGCTTACCCAGAAGGATGTTGAACTCTTCTTAACCGGGCACATGCCTTATTCTCAGGATATAAAAAAAATCATCATTTATGGCGATACGCTAAAAGACTTTAGCCTAGATAAGACCATCCTTAGATATCCTGAAAGACCATATCCAGTTTCCCTTGAAGGGCTATCAAAAATAAACCTTAAAGAGTTTAAAGTAAGAAGGGCGCTACCCCTAAAAATAGACCCGCTCCTTCGCCTTCCTATATATCTTCTTCTTGGCTATGGGGTCTACCTTTATGCCACCTTGCAAAATTACGAAAAGGCTATCAAGGACCTAAAGACAAAAATTTCCAGGCTTGACCGGGAATTAGCCTACTTTGAGAATAGGACTGCGCCTGCCAAGGACTACTCAGCCTTAATCTCCGCTTTAAACAACAAAACCTCGCAGGCGGTATCAGGGCTTACAGTTCTTAATGAGCTTGCCAAGACTTTACCCATCGGATGCACGGTTAACAGGATAGTTTTGAACGAAAAAAAGCTCGAGTTAGCCTTAACCTTTGAGGACCCAGTGGAAGTAATTGAGCTTCTCGAAAGGTCAAGTATGGTAAAATCAGTAAAGCTTGAGGGACCTCCCATAAAAAAGACAGGAACAAAACTATACGACTTTCGCTTAACCATCGAGCTTAAGACCTATGATTAAACGCGAAGAATTAAGAAAATTTGGCTTGTCCATTATAATAGCCCTTGCTTTGGCTAATTTTCTCGTTAAACCTTTGCAAACAAGGCTTAAAGAAGCAGAGAGCATGCTCAACCAACTTAAGCAAACCTACTTTATGAAAAGGGAACTTTATGAAAGAAGGCTTTCCCAGATTAAACCCAAAGAGAGAGAAGAGAAAAAGCTTGAAACAAAAGACCTTTCCATGCTTTACCCGCAAGATTGGAGTTATAACGCTATAAGAAGCAAGCTCCTAAAGTGGCTTACAGCAAAGGCTGAAGAAAAGAATTTAGCGGTTATAAACTTTGAGCTCCTTGAGGTGAAGAAGGGTCCTGAAGTTTCAGAAATTCCCATAGTCCTCCGTTTAAGGGGGGATGTTAAGCCTTTTCTTGAATTTTTAAAGACTGTAGAAACAGCTGAAAAACTTATAATAGTAAGGAACCTTGAGGTCACACCCTCAAGACCGGATTTTACCATAAACTTAACCCTTTCAGTCTTCCGAAGGGAAATGTAGATGAAAGCCCAAATTCCAAGGCTAAAAGATTTTATTTTGGACATAATAGTTTTGATTTTAGCTTGCTACTTTGGTTTTATGCTTTCTAAAGAACCTAATATGGATTTGTCCCTAAAAAAAAGCGTTACGAGCTCAAACGCTACGCAGGTTAGTCCAAACTCAACCTTAAACGCTACAAACGATACGATGGCAAGCCTCATCAAAAGACCCAAGGTTGAGGATAAAGAGATCATGGAAAGAAATCTTTTCACCGTTGACGGAAAGTATGGTGGTAAATATGACCGACCCCCTGAGAATGCTTATACCTTGTTAGCCATCATGATGTCCGGTAAAGAAAAAAAGGCTTTGATGAGGGATTTTTTAGGACAGCAATTTTTTGCCAAGGAAAAAGACATCTTGATGGATGGGTTCAGGGTTGTTAAGATAACAGACAACTCAGTTATTCTAAAAAGGGGGAACCAGACAAAGGAGTTGTTTATTCTTACACCTAAGAAAGGACCAAACAAATGATATTTCTCCGGTCGCTTTTATCCTTCTTACTGGTGTTGCTCTTAACCTCAATTTGTTATCCTTCAGCGAGCGAGAACCTTAACGCCACCACTGCAGGGGGCACTACCTACGAAGAAATTCTTCTTCCTAAATTTGAAAGAAAAAAGCCGCCAAAGCCCCTTCCCCCTCCGCAGCCAGAAGAGGAGGAAAAAAAGCCTCCTATCAATGTTAAGGCTCTAATTCATACCAAAGAGCCTGTGTTGGTCACTGCCGAAAACATGCCCCTTTCAGACTTTGTTATCTATGTCATCGGGGAAACCCTCAAGGTCCCTTTCCTAATGGATGAAGAGGTTATGAAAACCAAAACCCCGATTACTCTTAAGATGAAAGAAAAGATGCCACCTGACAAGCTACTTGAGTCCGTGCTTTCTATGATAGAGAGATACGGAATCTCAGCCGAAGATAAAGCTGGGACCTTGCATCTCTACAAACCAAAGCCCAAACCAAAGCCACCTCAACCCAAACCGCTTGACCTTAGGATTGGAGATGAGCCTCCGGAATCCTTTGCCGAAATCATCTATGTCTATCCTTTTAAGTATCTTAGGGCGACAGAATTGGAGTTCCT
Source organism: Caldimicrobium sp. (assembly GCA_009903935.1). Taxonomy (GTDB): domain Bacteria; phylum Desulfobacterota; class Thermodesulfobacteria; order Thermodesulfobacteriales; family Thermodesulfobacteriaceae; genus WYEG01. The sequence goes on from WYEG01000038.1 coordinate 12,201, forward strand.
GGTGAGAGAGTTTCATAAAAATGTCAATCTCCGGATTTATCAAAGAGAAAATGCCCTTATCCTCCAAGGTCCATCTTCTAACATTCGGGAAGCTGTTGATTTCATTAAAATGTTTGATGTGCCCTATCTTCAAAACAAAAAAATCATCCTTCTTAAGCTAACCTATTGGCAAACAGAGGATTTCGTTAAGCAGATCACCTCAATCCTTGAAGCCTTAAAATTCCCTGTTGCTAAGTCTCCTGCCGACCCGGGTATTTATCTTCTCCCTATTAAGTATTTGAACAGCGTCCTTGTCGTGGCACCGGATGAGGTTTCTCTTAATCAAGTAATTGAGTGGACAAAAAAGCTTGACACCGCAGATTCCGCTGGTTCTGAAGAAAAGGCTTACATCTACACGCCTAAGTATTCAAGAGCCTCAGATTTGCTGGAATCTTTACGGAAACTTTTCCTGGGAGGAGATGTTAAGCAACCACAGCCTCCTGCTCCTCCTCAACCTGGTAAGCCTCAAACTCCGTCAGGTCCTCAATCCTTCAGCGTTACAGGGTTAAAAATGTCGGCTGACGATAAAAGAAACATCCTTCTCATCATGACTACTCCAGCTCAGTATAAACAAATACTATCCTACCTTGAAAGGCTTGATGTCCCCCCTAAACAGGTCTTGATCGAGGCTATGGTGGCCGAGCTTACCCTAACCGATGACCTCAAATACGGGCTTGAGTGGTTGATCACTAACCGTATGAGCGAGGGCAACTATACGCTCGGAGCCCTATTCGGGGTTCCCACCGCCCCCGGATTGACCTATACCTTCCTTGCCGATACTGGAAGGCTAAGGCTTGTCATTAATGCCTTAGCCACGAAAGACCTGGTTAACATCCTTTCTACTCCAAGGCTTTTGGTTTTAGACAATGAGGAAGCAACCATTCAAGTAGGAACGGATGTTCCTGTAATTACAGGTCAGGTCACCTCTGCTGAAGCTGCTGGGACAAGGACAGGTGTCGTGCAAACTATCCAGTACCGCTCAACCGGTGTAATCTTGAGGGTAAAGCCAACGGTGAACACCGAGGGATTGCTGACCCTAAGCATTACCCAAGAGGTGTCAGAAATGGGGTCAAACCCTCCAGGTGTTTCCTCGCCCACCATCTTAGTCAGAAAGATAAACACGAATGTGGTTGCCTCTTCAGGGCAAAGCATAGTCCTTGGCGGTCTGATGTCAGAGAATCAAAGCTCATCTGAAAGTAAGGTCCCAATCCTTGGAGATGTCCCGTTAGTCGGCAACCTTTTTAAGAGCAAGTCCAAAGGAAGAAGGAAAACAGAGCTTATAGTCATCCTTACTCCTAAAATAATTTCTACCGTAGACGAAGCCGCAAAAATAACCGAAGATTTGAAGAAGGAGCTAAAATGGTTTAAAAAACAGTAGCGCCAAGAAAGATTGCTCCTCTATTTCTATGCGTTTAGCTCCTTAAATAGGCTGAAACAACCTCCTTAGCTTCTCCGTCCATCTTGATACCTCCGTTTTCCAACCAGATGGCTCGGTCGCAAACTTTTTCGATGCTATCGAGCGAATGGCTTACAAGGACTATCGTTATTCCCTTTTCCTTAAACTCTAAGATTTTCTGAAAGCTCTTTTTCTGAAACTCAACATCGCCCACAGCAAGGATCTCATCTATTAACAGGATTTCAGGGTCAAGATGAGCTATTACAGAAAAAGCAAGCCTTGCTACCATGCCCGAAGAGTATGTCCTTATTGGCTGGTCGATAAAGTCCTTCAAACCCGAGAACTCAACTATGAAGTCTAACTTGGCTTTAACTTCAGCCTTGGTCATGCCAAGGAGGACCCCGTTGAGTATAATATTTTCCCTGCCAGTTAAATCTGGATGAAAGCCTGCTCCAAGCTCCAAAAGCGGAGAAACCCGTCCTTTGACTACGATTTTCCCAGAATCCGGTTTTAAAACCCCGGCTATCAACCCAAGTAGGGTGCTTTTGCCAACGCCATTCCTACCGATAAACCCAACGCATTCCCCTTTGGCTATCTGAAAGGAAATCTCCCGAAGCACAGTATACCTTTTTCTAAATCCTTTCAAGCTTTTTGGTAGATGGATGAGAAAGTTCTTAAAGCCCCCTGTAATGTAGGTATAAGTAGGATAGCTCTTGGTTACCCTTTCAAAGATGACCACGCTCTCCTGCATGATAGGTTTTAGCTCTACAGAACCTCGGCAAAGCGAGGGGATAGTTTCCTGAAGATAAAAAATCCTACAAAAAATATACCCAAGCTATAAAAAAAGTAAACAAAATATAGCCCTACATCAAAGGCTCCCTTCATAAAAAGGTCTCTCCAGCCGATGATAATGCCGGTTGCCGGATTTAAAAAAATGATGCGGTGATAGTCTTTGGGGACCAAGGATACATCGTAAAAAACCGGTGTTAGATAGAAAAGTAGCAGCAAGAAGAGAGAAACCAGCCTTTCAAGGTCGCGAAAGAAAAGGTTTATGCTTGAGAAAAGCAAGCTTAACCCATAGGTAAGGAAAAACTGGGCAACAAACCAGCAAGGTATACCCCATACATAGACCGGGCTCGGAGTAACCTTGAAAAGAAACCCAAAAAGAAGTATCACGGGTATGGTTAAAAGGAAGTGGACCGCATCGTTAAGGATGCTTGCTAAGGGGATAATGTAGGTGGGAAAGTTAACCTTTTTTATAAGGCTTGCGTTGCCAAGGAGGACCATAGGTGAGCTTCCAACCGAATTAGCAAACCACTGCCAGGGGAAAAGACCACATAGCAAAAAGAAGCTGTAGTTTTCGATAGGGACACGCATGATAACCTTAAAAGCAAAGTAGAAGATTATGGCTAAAGCTAAAGGGTTTAGTAGCGACCAGAAGTATCCAAGAATGCTGTTTTTGTAGCGAACCTTTAACTCTTTAGCCACTAAAACGGACACCAAGTCGAAGTAGTATTGATAGCTTTTACTTTGAAGGAAAGAGTGGAAATTTAAGAGCATGGCTGAGAAAATTTAGCAAGAGTTTAGGAAAATTCAAGTTTATAATAAAATTTTTTATGTCGCCCCGAGCGAAGCGAGGGGTCCCTCGGCGCTTGCGCGCCTCGGGATGACAAAAAGAAGCGCCCCGAGCCCCTTTTTTTGTCACCCCGACCCCTTTTTTGTTGCCCCGAGCCCCTTTTTTTGTCACCCCGAGCCCTTTTTTGTTGCCCCGAGCCCTTTTTTGTTGCCCCGAGCCCTTTTTATGTCGCCCCGAGCCCCTTTTTTTGTCACCCCGAGGCGTCAGCCGAGGGGTCTTCCTCTTTCGTTTCTGTTTATTAAAATAATTTTTTATGAAGCAATACTACATTTACATCCTCACCAACCAGTATAATACGGTTTTCTATGTTGGTGTTACCAATAACCTTATCCGAAGAGTATACGAACACAAAAATAAACTTGTAAAAGGATTTACTTCAAAATACAACATAAATAAACTTGTATATTATGAAGTTTTTTCTGATGTTCGTGATGCAATCTACAGAGAGAAGCAGATAAAAAGCTGGAATAGAAAGAAGAAAATAGAAATGATTGAAAAATTTAATCCTGAATGGAAAGATTTGTATGAAGAGATAATATGGTAAAGCAATGCCTCGCTATCGCCCTCTTTTTTCGTCTCCCTGAGGCGTCAGCCGAGGGGTCTCCACCCAGGGGATGCCGTCCCGAACGAAGTGAGGGATGCCTCGCTACGCTCGGCAGGACAGGGTGGGGGTTGTCGCCCCGAGCCCCTTTTTTGTCGCCCCGAGCTCCCTTTTTTGTCGCCCCGAG
>WYEG01000005.1 GCA_009903935.1 Caldimicrobium sp.
CTCTTGAAAGAGCTGAATGAGAGGTTAAACTCAAGGAAGTTAAGGGGGTTTAAGGAGATTGAATCGGGGAACTACCATGCTCTTCCTGGAGAATTTTTTACACAATAAAAAGGACACTATGTTGTGTTACTACCTTTTTATGCAGTGGGAGTAAGCACAAAAAAATTATTCAGTTTTTGGGAAGTATTTATGGCGCATACTATTCACTCCAAAGCGTTTCTCGGTTTATTTTGGATATTTGGGTTTGTAGGGAAAAATGCCAAGAATTGAGGGGACCTTTAAGAAAGTTAAACCGGCGTAGAGTAAAGAGAGTTCAATTTTTTATTAAGGATAATTTATCTGGGATAGAAAATGCCATAAAGATGGTTTATCCAGTTTTGGAATGGCAACTTTGAGAATTACATACGGTAAGGAATTCTTTAAATAAGGTGCGGGCAAAAGATAGAGGTTGATTGGCAGAAGATTTAAAAAGGGTATATAGAGCAGAAACAGAAGAAAAAAGCTAAGGAAGGGATAATAAAAGGGATACTATGTTGATTTAGATGGTGCGATTTTTGTTTTTCATTGACAAACGATTTGTATTATATTAAAAAACTAATTCGAGAAAAAGAGACGGATAGATGTTAGATTTTATATTTAAGCCTAAAAGCATTGCCATAGTTGGAGCATCTGCGGACGAAAAAAAGATTGGACATGCCATCCTAAAAAATCTCATCACCCAAGGATATACCGGTAAAGTCTTTCCCATAAATCCAAATTCAAAGGAGATCCTTGGGCTTAGATGTTATCCGTCGGTATCGAAAGTAGGAGAAGATATAGACTTAGCGGTGATTGTGGTTCCTGCAAAAGTAGTCCCTTCAGTGGTAAAAGAATGCGGAGAAGTTGGAGTAAAAGGGGTGGTAGTAATCAGTGCCGGCTTCAAAGAAACTGGAGAGGAAGGAGCAAGGCTTGAACAGGAAGTTGTGGAGCTGGTAAAGAAATATGGAATGAGGATGGTAGGACCTAACTGTTTAGGAGTGATCAACACTGAAATAGGGATGAACGCAACTTTTGCCCCAGACATCCCCCCTAAAGGTAGGGTTTCTTTCTTTTCTCAGTCTGGCGCTTTAGGTGTCGCCTTAATAGATTGGGCGATCGGGAGCGGTTTTGGGTTAGGAAAGTTTGTTAGCTTTGGAAACAAGGCTGACCTTAATGAAACAGACTTCTTGGAATATTTTGGACAGGATGCAGATACCGATATCATTCTTGGCTATATAGAAGATGTCAAAGAGGGAAGGCGTTTTATTGAGGTAGCTACCGAGGTAGCAAAGAAAAAGCCGGTTATCATCATTAAATCTGGAACAACTGAAGCTGGTGCCAGAGCAGCTTCCTCCCACACAGGAGCTTTAGCTGGCTCAGATAGGGCTTTTACCGAAGCCTTTAGAAAGGCAAGTGTAATAAGGGTTGAAGGAATAAAAGAGCTCTTTGAAGTTGCTGAGATTTTCAAAAGTAGAAAATTTCCTACAGGCGAAAAACTTCTCATTGTTACCAACGCTGGCGGTCCCGGGATTATTGCTGCAGATACTGCAGAGAAAAACGGACTAAAGCTATATCCTTTGACTAAAGAATCCATCGATTTCTTAGCTGAAAGGTTACCCCCTACAGCAGCTCTTTACAACCCTGTAGATGTAATAGGTGATGCCACTTCAGAGAGGTATCTCTTCGTTTTAGAAAAAGCTGTTTTTGACCCAAATGTAGATGGTATATGTGTTATCCTTACGCCTCAGGCTACGACAGATGTAGAAAATGTAGCAAAAGTAGTTGTTGAGAAAGCCAAAAAAACAGAAAAACCTTTTGTGTGTTGTTTTATCGGGGGTCCTAAGGTAAAACAAGGAACACTTCACTTAAAACAAAACGATATAGCTTGCTACGACGACCCGGTTACAGCCATAAAAGCATACAGTAAATTGGTCTACTATGAGAAACACAAAAACCGAGGAGAAGATGAATTTGTAAGGTTCCCTATACCTGATGAAGTCAAAAAAGAAATAAGCCTGATACTTGAAACCCTTAGAGATGCAGGAGTAACTGTGATAGGTGAAGAAAATTCTATGAAAATATTAAGCCTTTATGGAATTAAATTTCCAAAAAGGGGATTTGCTAAAACTTCTGATGAAGCTGTAAAGATAGCAGAAAAGATAGGGTATCCTGTGGTCATGAAAGTTAGTTCACCTAACATCGTTCATAAAACCGATGTTGGAGGAGTAAAAATAGGACTTAAGGATGAAAAAGAAGTAAGGGGAGCCTTTCTTGAGATAACTATCAATGTGCAAAGGGCTATGCCCAGCGCATACATTAAAGGTGTAAATATCTACGAAATGGTGGCTGGTGGAAAAGAGGTTATATTGGGTGTAACCTATGATTACACTTTTGGTCATATGGTAATGTTTGGTTTAGGCGGGGTGTATGTAGAGGTGTTGAAAGATGTAAGCTTTAAGATTGTGCCTGTAAGTAAAAGGGAAGTATATGAAATGTTAAACGAAATTAAAGGTATAAAACTTTTAGAAGGAGTAAGAGGGGAAAAACCTTCCGATAAAGAGGATTTAGTTGAAAAAATATTAAAACTATCCCAATTGGTTGAAGATTTTCCCATAATTAAGGAAATAGATATCAATCCATACTTAGTAAAAGAAAAAGGAGGAGTGGCTTTAGACGCAAGGATCATCATAGGTTAATCATCATACAATATCTTTAAGGAGGAAGAAAATGAAAACTATATTTTTAATCTCTAACAGACCCTACAGTGGAAGAAACCTACTTGCTGTAGGGCTTAGTCTAAACTTGAAAGAAAGAGGCAAGAAAGTTGGATACATGAAGCTATTAGGTAAAACCCCGATAAAAGTTGGGGATAAAATTCTTGATGAAGAATCTATGTTTATTCATAAGGTATTAGAAATTGAAGACCCAATTGAGTGGGTTTGTCCGTTTGTTTTAAGCTATGAAGCTAAATACAAGCTTTTTCATGAAGAAGAGATGAATATAGCTCAACAGATAAGAGAAGTGATAAATACACAAACAGAGCTTAAGGATTATCTTTTTGTAGTTGGAGGGGATAGCATCTTTGAAGGTTTAAGCTTAGGTATAGACTGTTTACGCCTAATAAAGGAGGTAGATGCTAAAGGGATTAACGTTCAGCTTTGGGAGGGTGAAACCTCGGTAGATGATATCTTAGGAGTAAAGGAGTTTCTTGGGAAAAACTTTGTGGGTGCGGTGATCAATAAGGTGCCTCCGGAGGAACATGCCTACCTAAAAGAAACGGTAGTCCCCTATTTAAAGAAAAAGGGAGTTGAAGTATTAGGGGTGTTTAAGCGAGATAGGTTGCTTGAAGCTATTACAGTTAGGACTTTGTTAGAAGTTGTAAACGGAGGGATTGCATGCTGTGAAGATAAGCTTGAAGAGTTCATAGAAAACATAGTGATCGGAGCCATGGACCCGGAAAACGCCATGAGGTATTTTTTAAAAATACCCAACAAGTTGGTAATTACCGGGGTATACCGGACAGACATTCAGATATTAGCCTTGGAAACTTCCACAAAATGCCTCCTTTTGACTGGTGGTTTACACCCAAGCGAGATGGTAATAAGCATAGCAAAGAGCAAAGGTGTGCCTGTGGTGGTAACATCTCTTGATACATTTTCAGCGGTCAAAAGGATACAATCCTTGGTGGGTAGGGATATGCTGAAAGATAGGGGGAAAGCTTTAAGAGCTAAAGAAGTTGTAGCTAAGGAGTTCGATTTGGATAGGTTTTTAGCCATGTTGGAGGTTTAGTATTTTGGGGTTTTTTAAGATCTTCCCTTATTTAACTATCCTCGAGATATAAAAATTAAGTTAAAAGCCCCCTCCAGGTCAAAACCTCAGAGGGGGCTAAGCCGAATTAGAAATTGTAAAAAGCTGAGAAGGTGAACCTATCAGCGGTGTCGACCCAATTTTTACGCTCTGTTTCGATATGCACCACTTCTACGCCCAAGTTAAAGTTCTCGGTTAATTTATACCAAAGGTTTGCGAAATATTGAGTATTTTTCGTAAACTGCCTGTCGTTTAAAGCTTGGGGTCCAATTTGTCCTTTTAAGATTTCCTTATCATTGGGATCATCAAAGCCTGCACCAATGGCAAAAGTCCAGCGAGGATTGATGTTCCACACAAGGTCTGCCCACATTCCGTATGCTTCGATCGGCTTACCATAGGCATTAACTCCAAGGTCATACCTTAACCATTCTTTATCAAGACCCTTTCCAGTCCAGGCTTCTCCTTTAAACTGAAGTTTTTGACCAAAAAGATGGTAGTTAAACAACCACTCTCCTCCGCAGAAAAGCCAGCGGTCATCCTTATTCTTACAAAGTATGAGAAGGTTTTAAGATTTAAAAGTGCCTACTATACTTTTTGTGTTATTACCCTGTATGCAGTGGGAGTAAGCACAAAAAAATTTTTCAGTTTTTGGGAAGTATTTATGGTGCATACTATTCACTTCAAAGCGTTTCTCGGTTAATTTTGGATATTTGGGTTTGAAGGGGAAAGTGCCAAGAATTGAGGGGGACCTTTAAGAAAGTTAAACCGGCGTAGAGTAAAGAGAGTTCAAGTTTTTATTACGAATGATATACCTGGGATAGAAAATTCTATAAAGATGGTTTATCCAAGTTCAGAATGGCAATTTTGGGTATGACATACGGTAAGGAATTCTTTAAATAAGGTGCGGGTAAAAGATAGAGGTTGATTGGCAGAAGATTTAAAAAGGATATAAAAGGGACACCGGGGAGAACCCTTGAGAAAGTTGAACATTTTTTGGGTTATATTATATTTTAAGATTGAGGAGGGGTGCCCGAGTGGACGAAGGGGGCGGCCTTGAAAGCCGTTGAGGGAGCTTGCTCTCCCTCCGGGGGTTCGAATCCCTCCCCCTCCGTAAACCTTTCCTCTATCTCGCTTAAGGATACCAGGTGTTCAACATCTTTAAACGAAAATCAAAGGAAGTTCAAAGCGACTTAGCAAAACCTCAAGAAAATGAACCTTTAGTTGAAGAGAAAAAGTCTCTTTTTTCTCGCTTCAAGGAAGGCTTAAGCAAAACCAAAGAAAAATTAGCTCAAACATTAACTGAGGTCTTTGAAGTTGATAGGCTCATCACCCAAGCTGACCTTGATGAGCTTGAGGAAAGGTTAATCCTTTCTGACCTTGGAGTAGAGACAACGTTTGCTCTTCTTGAGCCCATTAAAAGGGATTTGAGCCTTGGAAAAAATATAACCTCAAAGGAGCTAAAGAACCGCCTCAGAGAGGGTTTGCTCAATCTTTTGGTTGACCCAACAAGACCTTTCCCCCCTCAAGGTAATCCTGCGACTCTGTTTTTCGTAGGGGTAAACGGTGTAGGTAAGACCACAACCATCGCCAAGCTTGCTAAAAACTTTAAGGATGGAGGCTACAAGGTTCTCATGGTTGCTGGTGATACTTTTAGGGCTGGAGCCATAGAACAGTTGCAAAGGTGGGGGGAAAGGGTAGGGGTTCCTGTTTATGCTCAAAAGGAGGGGGCAGACCCAGCCTCCGTAATCTATCAGGGTGTAGACAAGGCTATTAAAGAAGGCTTTGAGCTTGTGCTCATAGATACTGCTGGCAGGCTTCATACCAAATACAACCTAATGGAGGAGCTTAAAAAAATGGCTAGAGTGATAGAGAAGTTTATTCCTCAGGAAGGATATGAAAATATTCTTGTCCTTGATGCCAATACTGGTCAGAACGCCATTTCTCAGGCGGAAAGCTTTTTTAAAGCTATACCCATTCATAGCGTAATTCTTACCAAGATGGACGGAACAGCAAAGGGTGGCGTTGCCTTTGCTATATCCCATAAGTTTAAGCTTCCCATAAGGTTTATTGGTCTTGGAGAAAAGCCGGAGGACCTTTTGCCCTTTGATAAAGAATCCTTTGTTAAAGCAATACTACCTGAATAAGGAGCATAAGAATAAACGATGAACTCAAAAAACAAGATAAAATGTCTTCTTTTAGTTGGACCAACAGGAGCAGGTAAAACTCCGCTTGGGAGGGTTTTAGAAGAGAGGGGTTTTCAAGGTGCTCGGGTTCATCATTTTGATTTCGGTGAGGAATTGCGAAAGATTGCATCAAATCAGACAAAGGTAAGCCAAGAGGTTGTTGACCTTGTCAGAACCATTTTAGCTGAAAGCAGGCTCTTAACTCCGGAGGAGTACTTCATCTTCTTAGAGACTTTAGATGAATTTATTAGAAGAAGAGGATACAAAGAGGACGAGTTTATTGTTTTAAACGGTTTTCCGAGGGATTTAAAGCAGGCAGAATTCATCGAGGGTCATTTGGACATAGTTTGTGTGATAAATCTTAGCGTTACCTTTGACGTTCTCTATTATAGACTTAAACATGACCCGGCTGGTGATAGAAAAGGGAGGACGGATGATACCCCTCAGCTTGTGGCTAAAAAATTAGCCTGGTTTTTCGAGAGGAACATCCCGTTAGTCGAATACTATAAGCGGAAAGGGGCTAAGGTTTTAGAGGTCGTCGTGGATAAGGAAGACACAGGCGAAACCCTCTATCAAAAGCTTTTGAGTTTGTTAAAGTAGATATTCCAAAAACATTTAGGCAACCGGACGGACGTCACTGCGATTTTCAACGAGTAACCGCGATTTATTCTTACAGTTTTTCATTGGGCGCCTAGCCTGCCTCCCCTAAAATGAAAGGTCTTAAAAATGTTTTTTGAAACACCCTCAAATTGCCTCTGAGGCTGTTCAAAAAGTTCCCTACTCCGTCCTGCCGAGCGTCCTTTTTTGTCCTGCCGAGCGCAAGCCGTGCATCCCTCGCTTCGTTCGGGACGGCGTCCCGTGATGTCATCCCGAGGTGCGCAAGCGCCGAGGGACCCCTCTCTTCCCTCGGGGCGACAAAAAAGGGGCTCGGGGCGACAAAAAAGGGGCTCGGGGCGACAAAAAAGGGGCTCTGGGCGACAAAAAATAAGGCTTGGGGCGACAAAAAATAAGGCTCGGGGCGACAGCAGAAGGGCTCGCATAAATTTTTGAAACAACCTCAAATTGTCTCTTGACAAATTTGAACATTTAGATATTTTTATTAAAAGTAAGCTTACTAATAAAACTTTTGCTTCAAAGGAAAGTGAGATGGAAATAGGTCTGATTGAGGATTATGCAGTTAGGATGGTTCTTTACCTTTCTCAAAAGGAAGGGAAGGTTGTTAGTCGTAAGGAGTTAGCAGAAAAGGTAGACATCCCTCTTAGCTTGCTCTCAAGGATTGGGCAGATGCTTGAGATTGCCGATTTAGTTTATGTCCAAAAAGGAAGGGGAGGGGGGTATAAGCTTAAAAAGAAACCAGAGGAGATAACCCTTCTTGATGTCATAGAAGCCATCCATGGCAAGGTCTATCTCAATCGATGCGTAGAATCTCCAGGCTTTTGTAGCAGGTCTCCAGCTTGTCCAGTTCATGAAGTTTGGATTGAGATTAACGTGAGGTTTAGAGATATTCTTAAAAGCTATGATTTTAGGAAGTTATTAACCAAAAATGGAGGGCCTCAAGGAAAAAAGTCCAAAAAACAAAAATAAGGAGGTGGGGCTATGGATGTCCTATTAGCATCCCGTTTGCAGTTTGCAGCAGCTGCCATGTTTCATTTTCTTTTTGTTCCTTTAACCCTTGGGCTATCCTTTTTGACCGCCATCTTTCAAACCCTCTGGCTTAAGACAGGGGATGAAGATTACAAAAGAGCGGCAAGGTTTTGGGGAAAGCTCTTCCTCATCAACTTCGGTTTAGGAGTAGTAACTGGAATTACCCTTGAGTTTCAGTTTGGGACTAACTGGCGATTTTATTCTGAGTATGTAGGAGATGTCTTTGGTTCTCTTCTGGCCATTGAGGCAACGCTTGCCTTTTTCTTAGAGTCTACCTTTATCGCTGTCTGGTGGTTTGGTTGGGGGAGGATCAGTCCTAAGGTAAATACTCTTGCCATCTGGCTTACAGCCATCGGGTCAAACATCTCTGCTCTCTGGATCCTCCTTGCTAACGGATGGATGCAGCACCCAGTTGGCTATGTTATCAGAAACGGAAGGGCAGAGCTTGATAGCTTTGCCGCAGTTTTAACCAACTCCTTTGCCTGGTGGGAGTTTCTTCACACTGTGCCTTCAGCCTATGTTTTGTCTGGTTTCTTTGTCCTTGGTGTTTCTGCTTGGCATATCCTTAGGAAGAATGAGCTTTCCTTTTTCAAAAAGAGCTTTAGGGTTGCTGCCATCTGGACGGTGATCTTTAGCCTTTATCTTATCGTAGAGGGGCACATTCACGGGGCTGAAGTTGCGGCAACTCAGCCTACAAAGCTTGCCGCCATGGAATCTCACTGGGAGACCGAGAAAGGTGCAGGCTGGGCTGTATTTGCTATACCAGATGAGGCAAACGAAAGAAATTCAGTTGAGTTCATAAAGGTTCCCAAGGTCCTCTCACTTTTAGCCTTCCATGACCCTGAGGCTGAGGTAAAAGGGCTTAAAGAGTGGCCAAAGGAAGAGCGTCCTCCCGTTGCTTTAACCTTCTGGTCCTTCAGGATAATGGTAATGCTTGGTTTGCTATTCGGACTTCTCTCTGTGCTTGCTTATCTAAAGAGAAATAATCCAGAATCCTCACCTAAGCTTTTAAAGGTGCTTGTTTGGAACATCCCTCTACCTTACATTGCCGCTCAAGCTGGCTGGATGGTTGCTGAGGTTGGAAGACAGCCCTGGATCGTCTACGGGCTTATGAAGACAAAGGATGCGGTGTCTCCTCTTTCTTCCCTTCAGGTTGGGCTTAGCCTTCCAGCCTTTATCATCGTCTACGGCATTTTGGGAGTTATCTGCTTCTGGCTTATTGCTTATCATGCAAGGAAAGGTCCTGAGCCAGTTGAGGCCACTCTTAAAGTTGAAACAAAATTAGCTTAAAGGGGGTGAGACCATGGAGATGAACATCTTCCAAGTAATTTGGTTTGTTCTCTGGGGAGTTCTTTGGGCTGTATACTTTACGCTTGACGGGTTTGACCTTGGGGCAGGAAGCCTCCTTTACATACTTGGTAAAGATGAGAAGGACCGTCGGGCTATCTATCAGGCTACAGGTCCTTTCTGGGATGGGAACGAGGTGTGGCTAATCACTGCTGGTGGAGCAACCTTTGCCGCCTTTCCAAAAGCTTATGCGGTGATGTTTAGCGCCCTCTACTCTGCCCTCCTCCTTCTTCTCTTTAGCCTCATCATCAGAGGGGTAGCCATTGAATATCGGAATAAGCATGAAAGCCCAAGCTGGAGGTCAATCTGGGATTTTCTATTCTTCCTTGGTAGCCTTCTTCCTGCCCTCCTTCTTGGGGTTGCCTTTGCCAACATCTTCAAGGGAGTAGCCATCGACCAGAACGGAATCTTTCAAGAGACTCTATTTCATCTTCTAAACCCCTACGGGCTTCTTGGAGGGCTTCTCTTCGTCTTCTGCTTTGCTACTCATGGTGCTATCTGGGTTGCTTTTAAGACAATGGACCCTCTTTCTGAAAGGGCAGGCAACTTAGCTAAAAAGCTCTGGGTTGTAACCTTAATTTTAGTAGTTCTCTTCTGGGCCTATTCCTTTGCGGCAACGAGGATTTGGGATAACTACCTCAAGGCACCTATTCTTTTCGTCTTTCCAGCCTTGGCGGTTGTTGCCTACTTAAGCGTCCCAGCCTTCTTGAACAAAAAAGCCTACTTTAAAGCCTGGGTTGGGTCAGCCTTAACCATCGTTGCCTTCACAGCTTGGGGTGTGGCAGGGCTATTCCCCAACATTCTTCCATCTTCCATCGACCCAGCCTATAGTCTTACCATCATGAATAGCTCTTCAAGCGAGCTAACGCTGAAGATCATGACAGCGGTAGCAGTGATCTTTGTGCCTATAGTTCTTGCTTACACCATCTGGGCTTACAAAACCTTCTCCCATAAGATTTCGGAAAAAGACATAGCTTACTAAAGCCCCTCATAACCCCCCCCTCCAAACGCCAAAGCCTGCAAGGTTCTACCTTGCAGGCTTTTTTTATTTTAATTTTCCAAGTTTCGTTTAAAATATTTCCCCATGCAAGCCTTTATACTTTTTAGACATGGAAAGATTTCCGAGGAATGGAGGGATAAATTTTACGGAAGGCTTGATGTTCCGCTATCTGAGGAGGGGATAAAAGAATCTATTGAGGTGGTTAGCACACTTTCTAATCTTGATGGATTAGTCAGGGTTTATGCAAGCCCCTTAGAGCGAGCATTGTTTCCGGCAAGTCTTTTAGCAGAAAGGAAAGGCATTGAGCTTATCATAGACCCCCTTCTTGTTGAGATAGATTATGGAAGCTGGGCCGGAAGGCGTCGTGAAGAGATTATGGGTGATCCTTTATACTGGGAAAGATTTAGGGATGAAAGCGTTAGAGCTCCAAACGGCGAATCCATAAGAGACATAAGGGAGAGGGCAAGGGCATTTTGGGAGAAGGTGAAGGGGCTTGAGCCAAAAGGGGTAACCATCGTCTTTACTCATGGTGGGTTTTTGCGGGCTCTATTTTGTGAACTTTTGAGCTTGCCAAGTAAGCACTTTTTTAGCATTGAGGTCCTTCATCTTCGGGCGATGCTTGTCCTTTTGTTCGAGGATGGGAACTTTTTGATCCGAGGGGTCAATGTGCCAGCATCTGAGGTAGGGAAGATTATCGCTCTTAGCTATTGGTAGAAAAAGGGGAAAGGGTAGCAAATAGGCTTCTTTGATTTATAATTATAATTAAGGCTACGTAGGGGCGGGTGCGACGGACCCTGGTGAACCCCGCCAGGCCCGAAAGGGAGCAACGGTAGCCAGGCTCTCCGGGTGCTGCCCGTTCCCTGCGTAGCCCCAATTTGATTTTTAAAGAGTTTTAAAAAAGGAGGCGTGAGGGGGCTGGTGCCCCTCCCGGGCTTCAAACCCGGTGCACCCCTAAAGGGGGTGGGTGGGTTCAATTCCCATACGCCTCCGCCATAAAGCTTATGAAAAAACTCTTACTTTTTTTACTTCTTTTTTGTCTTGTCTTTTCCCCAGTTCCCATTCAGGCTCTAATTTCTTTAGAAGAAGAGGAAAAGATAGGAAAGGAGGTCCTACAAGAAGTTTCTCGGCAAACTGAATTAATTCAGGATCAAGAGGTCTTATACTACATAAACTCTTTGGGTAACTTTCTTCAAAAAAGGGGTGTTGGGTTTAGTCCCTTTAACTTTCAATTTTTCTTGATCAAAGATCCGGTTTTCAACGCCTTTTCCGTGCCAGGGGGATACATCTTTTTAAACAGTGGAATATTTGACCCCCTTGAGACAGAGGATGAGCTTGCAAGCATCCTGGGTCACGAGATGGCTCACAATTTAGCAAGGCATGTTGCGAAAAGGATCGAGACGGTAAAGAAGATGCAGATAGCAACCACGGCCGCAACCTTAGCGGCTATCCTTTTTGGCGGAGGAAAGGCTGGGGAGATAGCAGGCATAACCTCCACTGCTCTTGCCCAGACAAAGCTCCTTGCCTACAGCAGACAGGATGAAGAGGAAGCAGACCGGATAGGTTTTGAGGTGATCTCTAAAGCTGGGTTTAACCCTCAAGCTATGGTCAGAGTCATGGAGAGAATGATAAAGCTTTCAGACTTTGCCATCGAACTAAACTACCGGTATCTCCTTACCCATCCCCTCTCCCAGGAAAGGTATGTTTACCTCAAGAACCTTGCGGAGAGGACTAAAAACCTTCCTATGAAAGACCAGTATGCCTTCTCCCATGATGAGTTTTACTTTAAAAGGATAAAAGCCCGGGTTAAAGCCTTAAGCGAAGACCCTGCCGACCTTTTAGTAAAGCTAAGAAGTGAGCTAAGAGAAGCGGAGATTAATGGAAGGGAAGACCCTTATCTTCGTTATACCTTTGCCTTGGTTCTTGCTCGAGCAAGATTTTTTAAATCTGCAGAGGAAGAAATGCTAAGAGCTTTAAAAGAGCTCCCACAAAAGCCTTATTACCTTTTAGACCTGGCGGAGGTTTACTACCTCTCAGGTAACTATGCTCAAGCTTTAACCGTTCTTCAGGGTCTTAAGATAGATGAAAGTTTGCCCATTGCTAAAATTTTAAACACCAAGGTAAAGTATCTAACAGCAAGGTGCCTTGCTGAGACGGGTTCTTTAGAAAAAGCCTATAAGCTTTTTCAGGAACTTTACGAGGACAATCTTGTTAATCAAGACTACATCTTTTTTTACTACTTTGGGCTTCTCTGCTCAAGGCTTGATAAACAGGGAGAATCTCATTTTTATTTTGGAAGACACTATGAGCTAAAGGGCGATTTTCGCACCGCTTTATACCACTACAAAAAAGCCCTTTCCTTTTTGCCTAAGGACACTAAAATGTATAAAGAAGCAGAAGAAAAGGTGAAAGTTTATGAGGGAAAAAGGGAAAAACCTTAAATTTTTAGCTACACTCCTTTTACAATTTTTGATTATAGTAGTTATATTTATAATAGAGGTAAGTTACGGAGGGCAAAAGATGAGGCTTTATTCGCAAGCCTTCAAGGATGGGGACCGAATTCCTTTAAAGTATGTTATGCCTTTAGCAGGGGGACAAAATGTTTCTCCACCGTTAAACTGGGAAGGTGTGCCGAGCGAAGCCAAATCACTGGTTCTTCTTTGTTATGACCCTCATCCTGTAGCCAAAAACTGGGTCCATTGGATAGTCATCAACATTCCCCCTGAGGTAAAGGGGCTGCCAGAGGGCGCTTCAACCAAAGCCATGCCTAAAGGGGCAGTAGAGCTTAAAAACTCCTTTGGTTTTGTGGGCTATGGTGGACCACAGCCTCCCCCTGGCACAGGAGACCACCCCTATGTTTTTGTCCTTTTTGCCCTTTCCCAGAAAACTGTAAAGCTTCCAGATAAACCAAGTTATGACCAGATAATTTCCGTTATAAAACCTTATGTGATTGCTGAGGCAAAAATTACAGGTTACTTTGGTAGGTAGGAGGGCGATGGAGGAAAGAGCAAAAAACAGTGCTTATAGAATAAAAGTAAGGAAACCTTTTAAGGTTCCGGTCTTTGAAAAGGTCGTTTGTCCCTATTGCAAAAACCAAGATGAATTCTATGAGGTTGTAGAAAACGTAGCCCTCTATGTTCATTACCTGCAGACTGAAGACGGAAGGCTTGAGCCTATCGAAGAGGAGCTTGAGCTTTATGGTCCTACTAAGTTTTACTGCGGAAAATGCCATGCGGACCTTACCTTCTTTAGAAAGAAATTTTAGATGCGCCCTTACTATGTTATAAAGTCCCTTTCAAGCTTCTGGCAGCATTATCATGAACTAAAGGCTGGTGATCTAATCCTTACTCGACTTCCCTTAAAGAAGGAAGATTACCCCCTATTTCTTGACCTAACAGAAAGAGGCATCCTTTCTTACCCGAGTTTTCTATCCCATCTTTTAAGCCAATCAAAGTGCTTGCAGGCCGAGGTCTTAAGGGAATTTATGCCGCCTCATACCAAAGTAATACGGGCAAAGATTGACCTCTTAAACTATATCCAAAAAACTCAGCTTGAGGGGAAAGTCATCGTCAAAAGGGATAGGGCAAACTGTGGGCTTGGTGTTCATCTTTTTCAAAGCCTTGAGGAGGTCTTCAACTTTGCCGGCACCCAAGTCCTTGAGTTTCCCTTTGTCATCCAGCCCTTTTTCTCAAATTGGGTAGACATTCGAGTAATCATCCTTGGAGACTTTTATGTGGAAGCTTATGTTAGAGAAAATCTGGCAAACTTTCGTCAAAACCTTTTTTTTGGAGGAAAGAGCAAGACTTATGAGCTAACGCCAAAGGAGCTTGATTTTTGCTTTAGAGTAATGGAAAGGGGTAAGTTCCCTCAAGCCCATCTTGACCTTGCCTACATAGACGGAGAAGGACCCTTCCTTTCAGAGATAAACCTAAAGGGTGGAATAAAGGGGGCAAGAATTAGTCCGACTGAATATGAAGCCTTGAGCTCAGAGCTGGAAAAAAGGTTTTTTTCCTCCTGGGCAAAGGACCATTCCCCTTACATTGTTCTTTAGCTTCAAGTTTTTAAGGCAGAGCCTTTAGAAAATACCCTTTAACTACGCTATCCCAATCAAGCTTCCTCAAAACCGGTTCTATCCTTTGATAGTGAGATAGCTTTTCTTCCTTTGTTTTGGGTATCAGCTCAAAGACCCTTTTTGCTATTTTGGCTAAGATTGTATGCTCAAGCACTTCCCTTTGGTCATTCTTTAAGCTCAACAGGAACTCAGAGGGTAGGTCCCGGGCAAAGCCGATAAAATCTACGGCAAAGAAGGTCTGCTCTTCGGGGAAGAGCTTTTTAAGAAAGTAGTATACGCCGCAGGATGTTGAAAGGACAGGGAATCCCCCGCCAGGCAGGGTTTCGATATGGGCTATACCAAAGGGCTCATAGATGGACATACCAAACTCGGCATCGCTTGCAAGCCTAAGGTCAATGGTGTCGATATCCTCAGCAAACTCTTTTCCGCATTTCCTCTTAGAGATGCCAAATTGATTGATAAAAATTCCCTTTAGGGCTCGAGATTTTTCGTTAAACTTTGAGAGCCTTTCATAGATTTCAACTTCGTATCCTACAAGGTCAGGGTAGCCAACACGATGAACGAAGGGCCAACCGTATTCCTCAAACATCTTGGCTATGACTTCAGGCGGTCTACCTTGGGGAAGCTCTGTGGCAAGAAGTATATAAACCCCCTTTAGCCTGCTTTTTTCAAGAAGAGAATCAAGATAGGTAAGCAAGATAAAGTCCCGCCAAATGCCCTTGCTCTTAACGAGACGACAAACATGAGTAAAGAGGAGGTCAACCCTTTTGCAGACTTTATGGGAAAGGCATTGCAGGATCTTTTCCTTAGCCTTAAAAGTTTCTTCGGTTAATCCATGGTTAACCGGGATGGCGTTGTAAACAACCTTAACTTTTTCCTCCTCTACCTCAGGACAAAGAAACTTGTATTCCTTGGCTACAAGGTCTCCAACAGCAAAGATGGTATCAAAGTGTTTGGCAAGCTTAACAAGAGCCGTTCTTCCCCAGTCCATCTGAGAGCCAAATATGTCTTCAAGGCTTTTTCCTTGAGAAAGAGCCTCTTCAAGGATGGGATAGAAGGTTAAGTCATGTCCGGGAAGTCTTTCAACAATCCTTCGGACTGGTGCTACCTCATGGGCGTAGAAGATAAGCTTATGCCTTTCTTGAGAGTAAAGGGAAGAGATTTTAAGAAATAAAAGAGAGGGTATGCCCATGTATTCGTGGGCAAAGTGATAGAATGTTTTAGCCTGAGGATAAAGGGCTTGGCTAAGCTCTGCATATGGTATTCCGACACGAAGATATTGCTCATAATCCCAGTCGTGGTCGTATCTATCAGAGGTTAGCCCATACTTTTCCCAGAGGAGATACTTGTGAAAGTTTACTAGGTCGACGGGCATATAAGTTATATCAACAAGGAGGACATCAACAGTTGTTGACCTTTGAGGTAGGAAGGGATGGCTAATCTTTCGCTTCCCATAAACAAGATTGATCCCGTATTTTTCGCAGATAGAAGAAAAAAGCTTCCCAAAAGAGCCTGTATCATATTTGTGTCTACTTTCATAGAGCACTATCCCGTCTTTCCCCAAGGCTGTTGAGGGATGAGCCGGTGGTTCAAAGAGGGGACCGTAGAACAGGGTCTTATCAAAGAATGATTGATAGGATGGGCTTGTCGTAAGCCCGTTTAAGACCTCTCCAATTCCCCCTATCTTAAAAAGTGCTTCATGAGTGACATGTATTGCTACCTTCATGCCTCAACCTCTACATACTTTCCCTTTTCCTTTACATAGTCAATAAGCTTTGCATACATATTATCGTAAGACAAGGTTTTTGCACAGCCGATGAGGATGAGTTTTCGCTTAGCTCTTGTTAGGGCAACGTTTAACCTTCTATAGTCCTTGAGAAATCCTATCTCACCCCTTGGGTTTGCCCGAACAAAGCTAAGGATTATCACCTCCTTTTCCCTCCCCTGAAAGCCGTCAACGGTGTTAGCCTCAACTTTAAGCTCCTTTTTTAGCAGAAGATGCTTGATGAGTCTTAACTGTCCGGCGTAAGGCGTAATGATCCCTATAGCCTTTCCGTCTAAGCCCATCTCTAAGAGCTCCTCGGCAAGGCTTACGGCAAGCTCAGCCTCCATTGGGTTTTCAAAGGAGGTTGTTCCGCTTGGCTGGTATTCTTTTGGGTCAGCCCTTGAGGTATCCACAAACACCAAGGGTATGCTTGGGTCTAAAATTTCAGCGTATCTCTGGGGTTGAGAAACCCCAAGGTCAGCGAGGGTGTGCCTCGCAACTGAGCTATCGGCGATGAGCTTCCCCTCATAAAAGTTAGCGTTAGAAAAGCCCATAATAACCTCATGCATGCGATACTGAACAATGAGCATGGCAGAAAGGCTTGGGTAATCCCGGATCAATCTTTCAAAAAGGGTTTGCTCAAGCTCCTTTGCCTTCTCACTTTGGATGACAGGGGGAAGTTGTTTGTGGTCCCCTGCTATGATAAACCTTTTTGCTCGAAGGATGGGTATGAGGGTTGAGGGTTCTATCTGTTGGCTACCCTCATCGATCACTGCAACGTCAAACTCAAATCCCTGTAAAAACTCCGAAGCAACCATAGAATTGGTAGAAAGAACAACCTCTGCCAAACCGATGAGATTTTTTATGATCTCTGCTTCCTTTGCCTTGTAGGTAGATATAGCCCTTGATATTTCGCGGTTTAGCTCAATCCATCTTGCCATGGACTGAATTAATTCCCGAGAAAGCCCTCGCAGTCCTCTTTTTTCTTTAGCAAGCCTTATTATCTCCTCGTCAGTCAAGCCTCTTCTTAAGCTTGGAATAGGTTTTTCGAATTGATCTCTTTCTACGATTTTTTTCTTAATCTTTTCCCAGAAGTTAGCTAAGCCGAGCCTTTCAACCTCCTTTTCAAGTTGGGCATAGATGGAGTAGCTTTCAAGGTCTTCGAGGATCCTTGCTGGATGCCCAATCCTTACTACCCTTACCGGTCCATAGGGTAAGAGCTTTTGCAGGAGATTATCTACGGCAACGTTTGTGTCTGCAGTGGCTAAAACTTTATGACCTTCTCTCACGAGTTGAAAGATGACTTCTGCGATGGTGCTTGTTTTCCCTGTGCCTGGAGGTCCATGAACTAAGAAGAAATCTTGAGAGGCTAAAGAAAGTCTTACAGCTTGTCTTTGAGCCTCATTGAGCTTTTCGTTGAAGATCTTTACATTCTTTACCTTTCTTATTTTTCGTGGCTTCTCAAGGTAGAGAAGCACATTTCTTATTCTTCTTTTCTCTTGAGGAATGTGTCTTAGATACTCTAAATTTTCGGTCATTCGGCGGAAGGTTATATCGTTTACATAAAGGTCAAGGCGAACCTTTCTTTTGAAAAGCCAAGCAGGGGGCTTTTCTTCAAAGGCAACGGTGATAGACCTTTCGTCCACCCTTGCCACTGTTCCCACAAGGTTGCTCTGCAAAGGGTCTCCTTGGCTAACGAGCACAAGGTCTCCTGTTGAGATCTGCGTCTCAATGGGCTTTTCGCGAAAGAACCGAACTAAATGAAGATGAAACTTCGTCCCTACCTTGACCGCCCGAAGATTGAGGATTGCCCGACCAAAGAGCTCTCTTTCCTCACCGGAGAGCCTTCGCATCTCCTCTTCTTGAGCTTGGATTTCCGCCTGTAGCTCATACTCAAGAAGGGTTTTAAAGCGTTCAACATATTCATGAACAGCTATGATTTCCTTTGCCTCCTTTTGAGAGGGTATAAGCTCAGGATAGACCTCGCAGAGGCTTTCATCTTTGAGGAAAAGAAGCGTAGAATGGTTAGCCTGATATAGCCTATCTACCTCGCTAAACCTTATACCAAGGCTCCGTAGAGCTTTAGCAACCTGCTTTGCCGAGACAACGCTTCGTAAAAGTAGAGGCATGGTTAAATTTTAGCACTAAAATAGAGTTTAATTAATTCTTAAACTAAAAAAACCTAATCTAAGAGCAAAGGGTGTGGAGCTGGTGATTTTTAAAAATGTTTTGGAAGTCCCCAAGCTGTCACCGCGTGGCGTAAACCGGCGGGACTCTTTGGGGACGTCGTCCCGAACGAAGCGAGGGATGCCTAGCTTACGCTCGGGCAGGATAAAGTGGGGCGGATTTGCCTCGCTATCGCTTGGCACGACGGAGTAGGGGGGATTATTTTGAAAGAGCTTAAGTCAAAAGTTTGACATTTTCAAAATGGACCCTATAATAGGTTTTTATCATGGAATATTTGATTGCTACTAACAATCCGAGGATGAAGGAGGTTTTTGATCTTGCTCGGAAGGTGGCTCAAACCTCAAGCACTGTTCTTATCCTCGGTGAGTCCGGAACAGGGAAAGAGGTGATAGCTAAATATATCCATCATCTTAGCCAAAGGCAAGGTCCCTTTGTGGCTATAAACTGTGCGGCTATTCCGGAGGAGCTTCTTGAAGCAGAGCTTTTTGGTTATGAGAAGGGCGCCTTTACGGGTGCTATAAAGGCAAAGCCCGGGAAGTTTGAGCAAGCAAAGGATGGAACCATCTTCCTTGATGAAATCGGAGACCTATCGCTTAAACTTCAGGCAAAGCTCTTGCGAGTCCTTCAGGAGCGGGTTGTTGAGCGCCTTGGCGGGGAAAGACCTATCAAGGTTAACGCAAGGATAATTGCTGCAACAAACCAAAATCTTGAAACCCTGGTTAAAGAAAGGCGTTTTAGAGAGGACCTTTACTATCGCTTAAATGTTATCCCCATCTTTATCCCCCCTTTAAGGGAAAGAAAAGAGGACATCCCGATGTTAGCAGAATTTTTTTTGAAGAAAGTTTGCCAAAGGGAGGGAATTCCAATTAAAAAGCTTTCCCAGGATGTAATTGAGCGACTTTTAGAGTATAACTTCCCTGGGAACGTGAGGGAGCTTGAGAACATGGTCGAAAGGATGGTTATTTTGACCGATGACGAAGTAATAAGCCTCGATAAGCTCCCCTATCCTATGGTTGAAAAGCTAACAAAGGTTAAGGAAAGAAAAGAGGATGTAATAGATGAAAGGGTTTTTCTCTCACCAAACTATCAATCGCCAGACAAGCTCCTTACTTCTGATTTTAATTTAAACGAATACCTGAAGGAAATGGAGGTCTTTTATCTTAAAAAAGCCCTTGAACTTTCCAAAGGAGTAAAGAGCAAGGCCGCAAAGCTCCTTGGATTAAACCGCACAACCTTTATCGAAAAGTTGAAACGCTACGGGCTCCTTGATACAAAATCGGCATAAATTTTGCAAATTATCTTCTGCCTATGTTTAGAGCAAAAATTCTCGCCATCCTTGTTTTCATTTTGACCATTAGTTGGGTAAACTCTTTAGCTCAAAGGGAAGACATAAGAAAACTTCTTAAGGAAAAGCTACGAGGAATTGAAGAAACGAGACCAACAGTCCCCCAAGAAACACTCATTCAGGAAATTATCGATGCTTACAAAGGAAAGGATTATGATAGGATTGTCATTCTTGAAAAAAAATTGTCGAAACTTGCGGAGCTAAAGCCTGAGGAGATGCTGATCCTTGCTGAGGGCTTGTGGCTTGCTGGAGAGGCTCATCGGGCGGTAGACTGGGCAAAAAGGGTGGCAAGCCTTAGAAGAGAAACGGTAGATGCCTGCAGGGCAAACTTCATCGTCCTTTCTTCACTTTATCTACTTGAAAGAACTAAGGAAGCAAAAAATCTTAGGGAAGAATTAGAGAGAGGATTTTGTGGTGAGGTCTTAGCTACAGAAATACCTCTTCTTGAATTTCTGTATGAAGGAAAAGTGTTTGAAGGTGAGATTGAAAAGGTCAAGAAATTAATATCTCAGGTGCTTTATGCTCAGTTTAACTATCTACTTAAGAAGGGAAAGCTTGATCAGGCGGAAAAAACTGCCTATAGGTATTTTGCCTTAACAGGAGACAATGCTCAAGGCGGAGAATTCTTCTTTAAGCTTGCGGAAGCTTACTTGGCAAAAGGAGATAGGGCTCTTGCCAAGAGCTACTATCAACTTGTTATAAGTGAATGGGATTTAAGCAGGGCTTCCTTTTTATCTAAGTTTCGTCTCTATCAGCTTGCCTATGAAAGAGCAAGGGGAAGGGAACCTTTGCCTCAGAGGACCTATGAGGACCTCCTTGGCTACATAACCCAGATAAAATCAAAGTATGGAAGCTTGCCCATTGCCGAAGAGGCTTCAGCCCTTGAGTTTGAAATCTACTATGACCTAAAAAATTGGGAGAGAGCAAGAAGCTCGATAAAAGAATTCCTCTCTAAGTATCCTGAAAGCAACAGGGTTCAAAGGGCAAAGGAGCTCTTTTGCAAAGTCATGGTTAACCTAAGCAAAGACCTTTTAGAGAAGAAAAGATTGGGTGCGGCTCAAGCCGTGCTTACTGAGGATGAAGAGCTTTTAAAGGATACACGATGCGGTGATCCTTTTTATTTAATGGGTGAGGTTTACTTTCAAAATTTAGCCTATCTTGGAAGCCTTGGACCTTTTGCCAAAGCCTTTATTTTTGGCGTAAATAAAGATAATAAAGGGGAGCTCCTTTTAAAGCTTTCTTTTATAGCTTTTCAAAAAGGGGAAACAGCCCTCTTCCAAGAGCTTTTTTCTCAGCTTGAAAGAAGCTATAAACGTGAAGTTTCAGACAATCCCTACTATCTTTATCTTAAAGCTTATCAAATTTCAGCTTCAGACCTTAAAGGAGCTTTGAGCCTCTTTGAAAAGGTTCGTTTTTTAGCCCTTCCCTCTTACCTAAAGGTTGACCTAATCAACCATTTCTACAGGCAGGCTATAGCAAGAGGAAACCTTGGGTTAGCCTACGATGTTTTGAAGCATCCTGCTTTCAACGCCAAAGAAAGCGATTATGTGCTCCTTCTATCCTTATCCTTTAACAGGGACCCAAAGCTTTTTGAAGCAGTCTTTGCGGAAGCTCTAAAGAAGTACCCTGATAGCCCGGGGATACTTTTAATCTCTGCCTTATATTATGAGAAAAAAGGGAATTTAAAGGAAAGCGCTAAAGCTTGGCAAAGGCTTTCTCAGCAAAACTCTGAGCTTGCAAGCCTTGGGCAGAGGCAGAAGAAGATTGAAGAACTATTCGATAAGGCACGGGGGCTTGTTTACTGAATGAAAGGACGGGTCTACTTCTGCGGAGAATCTTTAGAGCTTAAGCTTCTACGGGATAGCTTAGAAGAGCGAGGGTTAGAGGTTGAGATTAAAACCCTATCTGAGCTTGAAGGCTTGGTAAAGGAAAATGAACCGGATGTAGTTGTAATTGAGATAACCGATAATGTGAGTTCGAGTTTTTCAAAGTTAATTAATCTTCTTAAAAGTTTAACTTCAAACGTAGTTTTCCTTGCAAACAAGATCTCGGTAGAGAAGGCAGTTGAGTTGATAAAGGCAGGTGCATACGACTTAAAGCTTCTTTCTTCACCCTTTGAAGTGATCGAGCGCACAATCCTTCTTGCCCTTGAGGACAAAAGGCTAATCCTTGAAGAGGAGGGTTTTTTAACACAGGACCCAAGGCTTGTTGCTATCATCAAAAGGCTCGAAGAGGTTGCAAAGACTGATGTTCCAATTCTTCTTGTAGGGGAATCTGGCACGGGTAAGGAACTTTTGGCAAGGTTTGTTCATGCAAAAAGCGAAAGGAGGTTTGGTCCCTTTGTAGCGATAAACTGCGCTGCCTTGCCTGAGACTCTTCTTGAGTCTGAGCTTTTTGGTTATGAAAAGGGAGCCTTTTCAGGGGCAACCTTTCGCAAAAAGGGAAAGATTGAGCTAGCCCATGGGGGGACCCTACTTCTTGATGAGATAACGGAAACAACGCCTCAATTCCAGAGTAAGCTTCTGAGAGTTATTCAGGAAAAGGAGGTTGACCGGCTTGGAGGCTACTATCCGATAAAAGTTGACTTTCGCCTTATCTCAACGACAAACAGAGATATTGAGAAGGCGGTAGCCGAGGGAAAGTTCCGACAGGACCTATACTTTCGCATCAATGTTATTACGGTGAAGATCCCGCCCCTCAGGGAGAGAAGAGGTGATGTCAAGCTTTTGACAGAGCATTTTATGGAAAAGTTTTCCCGTATGTATAGGAAGGATGTTAAAGGTTTGACAGATAGAGCCTGGAAGTTTCTTATGACCTATTCTTTTCCTGGCAATGTAAGGGAGCTAAAGAACATGATCGAGAGGGGAGTTTTAACCTGCGAGGGGGAGCTCATCGACCTTCCACACCTTGTTGACCCCTTTTCTTTTGATTATTCCTTTGAGCCAATTTCTATGCCTCATTTCGAGCCCGCAAAGGGGCAACCCGAGCCTTCTAAAAGTCATCCCCATCCCTTTAATAGTCCTTCCCATCCTTTTATTAGTCATCCCCATTCTTTTAATAGTCATCTCGAGCGAAGCGATGAATCCCCCCAAGCAGAAGGACCTTCTAAAGATACTGGCATGATTTTTGAAAATAAAGATTGGGAGGTCAAGCCTCTTGATGAGCTTGAGAGGGAGGCAATTTTGAGGGCTCTTAAATTAACGGGAGGGAATAAGGCTAAGGCAGCAGAGCTTCTTGGGATAACGGTTCGGACGATAAGGAATAAGCTTAAGCAATACGAAGAGCTTGGTTTAATAAAGAGGGGGGAGTTTGGCGATGTGGGGTAGCTTGCAGAAGGTTTTTAACCTTGGGCAGATAGCCTTAAAGTTAAGGAGTCTAAAACACAATCTGATTGCCAGCAACATCGCAAACGTTGACACTCCAGGCTATCGCAGACAAGACATTCCTTTTGAAAAGGTGATGCAATCCTACCTTACCCAGGAGAAGATGCTTACTACCACCCATCCCAAACATCGACCTTTTAGAACAAGGGACCTTAGGGAACTACTTTCAACCTATCAGCCGAAGGACCTTGGCACGCCAAACAATGTGTCTGTTGAAGAGGAGATGACCGCTATGGTTGAAAACCAACTCCTCTATGAGGCTACGGTGCAGGCTTTAGTGAAAGAGCTTGAAAGACTAAAGGAGATAATCTCCGAGGGAGGTAAGTAAGGATGGACATCTTAGCAGCAGGGAGAATAGCAAGGACAGGGCTTATAGCTCAGAGGACAAGGCTTAATGTTTCAGCGGCAAACATAGCGAACGCCCATGTGACAAGGACCTTAGAAGGAGGTCCCTACCGAGCAAAGAATGTAGTGCTTCGTGCCGTTCCTTTGGCTCCAGGAAGCCCCCTTCGCAAGGTAGAGGTCTACGCCATAAAGGATGACCCTTCGCCTTTCAGGGAAGTTTACGACCCAGGGCATCCTGATGCCGACGCAAGGGGCATTGTTAAATATCCGAATGTGGATGTCATAACCGAGATGGTGGAGCTTCTTTCAGCAGGAAGGGCTTATGAAGCAAACCTGAATGTGCTTACAACCTCAAAAAGCATGTTCTTGAAGACCCTTGACCTACTAAAATAAGCTGGAGGGTTAAGCCATGAAGGTTAATCCTTTGGGATTGTCTACTTATCAAGCCCTTGAGGGAAACAAGGCAAAGCCTAAGGGTTTTTTTGAAGTGCTTTTAGACAAGGTGAAGGAGGTTGATGCTAAGGAAAAGGAAGCGGAAAGGGCTATCCTTGACCTCCTTTCAGGAAAGGAAGTTGACCCAGTTGAACTTTCCATGAAGGTTTCTCAGGCTGATGTTAGCATGAAGCTCCTTCTAAGGCTTAGGAATAAAGCTCTTGAAGCCTATCAAGAGATAATGAGAATGCAGATTTAAGTGAGGTAAGGTGACCATGCCGCCCTTAAATCCACGGGAGATCCTTAGCCAAATAAAAGCATCTTGGGAGAAACTGTCAAGAAAACAGAAGGTTTTGCTCGTTGGTTCTGCCCTTGGTTTGACCCTTTTTATCATCCTTGGGGTTTGGCTTTTTACCAAGCCTTCTTGGGGGCTTTTGTATAGAGGTCTTGATGAGCCGACAACTGGGCAGGTCCTTCAGTATCTCAAGGAAAAGAAGGTCCCCTACAAGGTAACACCCGATGGGGCTATATATGTGCCGGAAGAGAAGGTTCCGGAGCTTAGGATGGAGGTAGCAAGCAAGGGGCTTCTTGGTGCAACTTCCCCTGGGTTTGAGCTCTTTGACCGGGATAAGATGGCGATGACGGAATTTCAGGAAAAGGTCACCTATCAGAGGGCACTTGAGGGTGAGCTTGCGCGAACCATCATGGGCATAAAGGGGGTAAAAAGCGTTAGGGTTCATCTTGCTATGCCTAAGGAGAGCCTGTTCGTTGAGGAAGAAAAGCCTGCCAAGGCAAGCGTCCTCATCGAACTAAAGCCAGGACAAACCCTTACAAAGGAACAGATAAAGGGCATTATTAATTTGGTTAGTGGGGCGGTTCCTGGGCTTGATCCACAGAACATAACATTAGTTGATGCAAGCTCTGGAAAACATTTTACTCTTCCTGAGGATGAGCAACAGATGAGCCTCTCCCAACTTGCCTACAAGAGAAAACTTGAGGCTGACCTAAAAAACAAGGTGGAAGAGCTTTTGAACTCAGCGCTTGGATATGGCAAGGCTCAAGCACAAGTTTCTGTTGATATATCCTTTGACAAAGAAAGCATTCAAGAAGAAACCTACGACCCAGAGGGTAGCGCTGTCCGTTCTGAGGATGCTGAGGAAGAAACTAAGCAGACGAGGACCCAGGCAGAAGGTGGTGTCCCTGGTGTAAAAGGGGCGCTAACAGAAAAGTTTGAGGCAACCGAAACAGCTCCTCAGGCTGGAGAAACTTATACTAGAAAAAGAGTTGTTCGGAACTATGAAATAAGCAAAAAGGTGAGGACGCTTGAAATTACCCCAGGTATGATTAAAAAAATAAGTGTAGCGGTAGTAGTTGATAAGTCAGCACTAAAGGATAATGCTACCGCTAAGCTTGAATGGGTCGAAAACTTAGTAAAAGGAGCAATAGGTTATAATGCCGACAGGGGAGATGAGGTCAAGGTTGAGGCTAAAGAATTTCCAAAGCCCGAAGTGGTAAAGCCAGGACTTGTGGATTACTTAGCAAAGTTTGCTCTGCCTATTGGTATTCTTGTGGGAATTGTGCTTATTTACTTCTTGGTTTTGCGACCAATCCTTAAAGGTCTAAAACCAGCGCCAGTCCCTGCAGAGGGTCCAGCTATTGCCGAGGTGCCAGCTGAAGAGGTCTTACCACCCGAGGAAGAGGAACTAATGCCTAAAGAGATTGCTCTTGGTATAATAAGAAGCCAGCCTGAGAGGGCAGCAGCTCTTGTCAAAAAGTGGCTCCTTGAAGAGTCCTTAGAAGAGAGAAAGAAAGCTTTGGCTGAGGCAAAATAAGCCATGGCAAAGCTTGACCCAGAAAAGTTAACAGGTCCTCAAAAGGCAGCCATTTTCCTTATGCTTATGGGTGATGACTTTGCTTCTGAAGTTTATAAGTATTTGGATGAGGAGGATATAAAAAGGATCGGTGTCGAGATGGCAAAGATAGACTTTATACCCGCTGAGGTGGCAAAGAGGGTTCTTGAAGAGGCAAACATTGAAGCTAAAGACCTTCTTTCTAACATTAATCTTTCTCCCGATGAATTTTTGAAAAAATCTCTTATAGAGGCTTATGGAGAGAAGGGGAAGCAACTTTATGAAGAGATTAAAAAGGAGGTTGGTCCGGATACCTTTAAAAAGCTTAAAAAGCTTGACCCAAAGACCATAGCTAATTTCCTGGCAAGCGAACACCCGCAAACCATCGCCATAATACTTGTCCATTTGGAACCCGAGTTAAGCGGGCAGGTTTTACAGCTATTGCCTGAAAAGATAAGGTCTGAGGTTTTACTTAGGATTGCCCTTCTTGACAAGGTAGACCCTGAAATTGTTAAAGAGATAAGCGATGCCTTAGAAGAGGAGCTAAAATCAGTAGGTGGTGCCCTTGGTAAAAAGATGGGTGGTCCAGAGAAGGCAGCTGAGATCCTTTCCCATGCAGGGCGTGAGCTTGAGGATGAACTCCTTACCGAGATCGAGGATGAAAATGCCGCCCTTGCTGAGGAAATTAGAAAATATCTCTTCACCTTTGAAGACTTTCTCAAGGTGGACGACTTTGCTATCCAGACTATCTTGCGTGAGATTTCTACAGACGACCTAAAGCTTGCTTTGAAAGGTGCTCCTCCTGAACTTAGGGAGAAATTTTTCAGGAATATGAGCAAACGCGCAGCAGACCTAATTAAGGAAGAGCTTGAGATGATGGGACCTGTAAGGATAGCTGAAGTTGAAAAGGCTCAGATGAATATCATCCGTGTGGCAAAGAAGCTTGAACAGGAAGGAAAAATAGTCCTAACCCGTGGAGAGGAAGAGTTTGTCTAAGAAGATTCTTAAAAAAGTGCAAGCCCAATACCTTTCCTACAATCTTGAAGAGCTAAACATTCAAACTCAGAAAAGTATAGGTATAGCGCTAAATGAGCCTCAACAGGAAGCCGAAGAAAAAAAAGATGAGTTAATTTTTACTCAAGAGGAGGTCGAAAGGATAAAGAGGAGCGCTTATCAAGAGGGATTTTCCAAGGGGTATGAAGAGGGGAAAAAGCTTGGTTTTGAAGAAGGCTTTCGAGAGGGCTTTTCCGAAGGTAAAGAGAAAGGCTATGAGGAGGGAAAAGCTAAGGCTCAGTCTGAGCTTGAAGAAGAGAGAGCTCGTCTTAAAAATCTATTAGAGGCTGAGGGTGCAAGGCTAAAAAACCTGATAGATAAGCTTGACAAAGAGGCTCAAGCCCTGGTTTTAAATCTTGATAAAGAAATCTTGAAATTGGCTTGCTTGATAGCAGAAAGGGTTCTTTTTACTAAGCCAAAGGTTGATGAGGAGGCGCTTCTTAATCTAATCAGAGAGTGCCTTAAGTTTGTTGCTGAGGGGTTGAAGGTAAAGGTAAGAATAAACCCTGTGGACCTTAATTTGATCAAGGAACATCTTGATGAACTGCCACCAACCTATCATCTTGAGTTTGAGGAAGACCCAAGCTTAAGCCCTGGAGGAATTATTCTCAGCTCAGCAACGGGCATAATCGATGCTACTCTTGAAACAAGAATTAGGCAGGTTATAGCCAAGCTTAAAGATGAAAATTAAAGAATTAGCTCCTATCTATAATAAAGTGCAAAAGCTCATCCCTTTTGAGGTCTACGGCTTCATTACCAAGGTCCTTGGGTTAACGATGGAATCAACTGGCCCTTACTTAAAGATAGGAGACCTCTGCGAGGTTCGCGTAAGGGATGCCAAGGTCTTAGCAGAGGTAGTAGGGTTTAAGGATGAAAGACTAATTCTAACTCCTCTTGGGGAGTTGAGAGGTATTTCTGCCGGGGCAAGGGTATACCCCTTAGGACAAAGCGGGGTTCCGGTTGGGGAGGAATTTTTAGGTAGGGTAGTTTCAGCCCTTGGACAACCCCTTGACGATAAACCAGCTCCCTTACCAAACTTATACTATCCCTTACATGGTGAACCCCTTCGCCCGCTTGAACGGGCAAGGATCGAGAAAGTTCTTGATGTAGGAATTAAAGCTATAAACGCCTTATTAACCATTGGTAAGGGGCAAAGGGTAGCCATCATGGCTGGCTCAGGAGTTGGGAAAAGCACTCTCCTTGGAATGATCGCTCGCTACACGAAAGCAGATGTTAACATTATAGCCTTGATTGGGGAAAGGGGTAGAGAAGTAAGGGAGTTTTTGGAGCGCGACCTTGGGGAAGAGGGTTTGAAGAGGTCGGTTGTAGTCGTTGCTACCTCAGATGAGCCCCCATCCCTTCGCGTAAGAGCAGCCTTCTACGCAGCCTCATTTGCAGAGTATTTCCGGGACAAGGGTTTAGATGTCCTTCTGCTCATGGATTCCCTAACGCGATTTTGTATGGCTCAGCGGGAGATAGGGCTTGCAAGCGGGGAGCCACCCACGGCAAGAGGTTATACTCCTTCGGTGTTTGCTTTGCTACCTAAGCTCCTTGAGAGGGCTGGACCAAAGCTAAACTCAGGAAGTATTACTGGTATCTATACCGTCCTTGTAGAAGGGGACGACATGAACGACCCCATTGCTGATGCGGTAAGAAGCATTGTTGACGGCCACATCGTTCTCTCAAGGGATTTAGCCCATCAGGGGCATTATCCAGCCATCGATGTCCTGGCAAGTGTATCCCGAGTAATGAAGGACATTGTGCCAAGGGATCATCTTGATTTATACTTTAAAGCTCTTCATATTTTAGCCACCTACCGTCGGGCTGAAGACCTCATAAACATCGGAGCCTATGTGAAAGGGTCAAACCCTGATATAGACTTAGCTTTAGCCTTGATTAAGGACCTACAAGCCTTTTTAAGACAGAGAATAGATGAGGCGTATGACTTACAAACCTCTATGGAACTTCTAAGAAGGATTTTTACCAATGCAAATTAGACTTTTAGACCTTCTTAGTCGGATAAAAAGACTTCAAGAAGAAAGGGAGATCCTGCGAAGAAACCAAGCCTTGGAGCTTTTAAAAACCTTAAAAAAAGAGTACGAAGAACTTGTAGAGGAAAGAAAGAAGGTATCTCAGGTTTTTACCAAGAGCCGTTTTTTTAAAGCGGTTGAGCTTCAGGATTTAATCAGGCTTAGGGACAGTCTTTTAGAATGGGAAAAAATTGCCGAAAAAAAATTAAAAGATGGATACGAGGAATTAGCAAAAATCGAGGAAGAGCTTTTAGAAAGGCATAAAGAGCGGAGACTTTTTGAGAGGTTGAAAGAAAAGGAAATGTGGAAACAGTCTGAGGAGGAATTAAAAAGATTGTATCGGGAGCTTGATGAATTGGCACTATTAATACAGGGGCAAGAGAACAAAAGATGAAGAGAATAGAAAAGATTTTTCTACTTATACTTGGTCTTTTTTTCCTTAAAGCCCTCTTGTTAGCCTTTTATGCTGGGGCAGAGATGTCTGGAAGTTCTATCCCCCAGAATGCAACTACGACTGACTCAAACTGTCTTGAGGAGCTTAGGACTTCTTTTTTGCAAGAAAAGGAAGCTCTTGAAGCTGAAAAAAGAGACCTTTTAGCCAAAAAAGAGGAGCTTTTGCTTTTGGAAAAAAGAGTTCAGGAACAGATGGCAGCCCTTAAAGAGCTAATCAATAACGCTGAGGCTAAGCTTCAGGAACTAAAAGGCATCCAGGATGAGCGTTTTAAGCTTTTAGTCAAAAGCTATTCAGAGATGAGACCATCTAAGGCGGCTCAAATGTTAATAAACATGGACCGAGAAACGGCAGTCAAGATCTTGAGCCAGCTAAAAAGCTCCCAGGTGGCTAACATTTTAGCCGCCATGCCTCCAGATAAGGCAGCCGCTCTTGTTGAAGCCATGACCGGCTCCCCGGCTAAAGAATAGGTCCATTTTTATCAATTTCATGCAAGCCTTTTAGATAAGAAAAGCCCAGCTTCAAAAAGAAGATAAAGCGGTATAGCTAAGAGGCTCATGTTTATGGCATCTGGAGTAGGAGTGATCACCGCGGAAAAAACGACTATAAAAAAGAAGATTTCTTTTCGATATTTACTCAATTTTTGAGGGTTTAAGACCTTTATCATAGTTAGAAAGATCATCATCAAAGGTAGCTCAAAGATTGCGCCAAAGAGAAGAAGAAAAAAGCCAAAGAAATTGGCAAAATGTTCAAGGCTAATCGCAGGCTTTATTTCTTCCGTTTGAAAGGAGAGCAAAAACTGAACCCCATAGGGTAGAATGACAAAATAAGCAAAAAGAACGCCTATGTAAAAAAGGATTACTCCAAAGATAAAAAAAAGCAAAAAAAGCCTCTTTGGTAGAGAAAGGAGTGCATCTAAGGTAGAGATTACACCGAGCCAAACTAAGGGAAAAAAAAGGATGACCAAACAAACAACGCTAAACTTTAGCATAGCAAGAAAGGGTTCAGAAAGGGAGAAAAAGACAAACCTTTGGTTGAATTTGTGCTGAAGATAGTTTAAAGCCTGTGGAGAAAACCAAAAGATCAAGCCAAAGGAGAGAAGAATTAGCGTAAGTAAGGTTAGCCCAATAGGGGACCTAAGGAGGGCTAAAAGGGTCTTTATTCTTTGAGCTAAGATTTTATAGGAGGTTGCTTCTTGACCAGTCGACTGCATTCTGAAAGATTAAGAGCCCTTGAGCTATCTTTGTCTTAAGGGCTGTCCATCTTGGATGGTTTGTAAAGTGATTGAAGGCTTCAGGATGGGGCATAAGTCCAAAGACCCTCCCAGTCTCGTCGCAAAGGCCGGCAACCCCAAGAGGCGACCCATTAGGGTTGTAGGGATACTCAAGGGTTGGCTCCTTGGTTTCAGGGTGAATGTATCTTAAGGCTAATTGTCCTCTTTCTTCAAGCTTTTTCAAAATTTCATCATTTTCGGTTAAAAATTTGCCCTCTCCGTGTCTTACAGGTAAGTAGAGCTCGTCAAGTCCTTTCAAAAAAATGCAAGGAGTATTTTTTTCTACCTTAAGATGGACCCATCTATCCTCAAACCTTCCAGAATCGTTGTAGGTTAAGGTAGCAACCCGTTTTCCGAGGTATTCTCCACCTGGTAGGAGCCCCATCTTAACAAGAAGTTGAAAGCCGTTGCAAATTCCGATGATAAGCCCCCCTTGGTCTAAAAACTTCATTAGGTCGTCCCACAAAGGATATTCACCCTTGACCCTTAGCGTTTTAAAGCGGTGAGCGCAGGCTTGAGCAGCACCGAGGTGGTCTCCATCAAGAAAACCCCCAGGAAAGGCAAGAATATGGTAATCTGTGATCTTTACCTCGCCCGAGAATACTTCAGATAGATGGACTATTTCTGGGGTTGCTCCGCAGAGTTTAAAGGCATAAGCTGTCTCAACTTCACAGTTTATACCGTAGCCCCAAAACACTAAAACTCGCACCTTTCCCATAGCTCCCACCCTGTCATGCCGAGCCCCATTTTGTCATGCCGGTCCTCCATTTTGTCATGCCGTCTCCCCCTGTCATGCCGAGCGTAAGCGAAGCATCTCTCCCTTTCCCATATCTTGTCAACTTGCCAATTGAGGGTTAAATTTTCTTAGTGCATTATAAAAGCTTTTTGCCAATTTTCAAAACCCTTTTATTCGTAATTTTTATTATACTATTTAATTTCGTAGACCTCTCGCTTCCGCTCGGCTTTTTTTGGTCATGTCGAGGCGCGCAAGCGCCAAGGGAGCTCATGGGAGACCCCTCGCTTACGCTCGGGGTGGCTAAGGTATATGCAGCTCAGCCTCCTCAAATATTCTACGAAGTTAGCTTAGACTTAGATAAGCGAGTTATCGTTGGGAAGGCAACCTTCAAGTTTTTTGAGAAAAAGCTTTACATTATTAATCTTTCGAAGGCAAGGATTACAGGTATCTCTGCAAAAAATGCCCTGCATCAAATGGAAGAAGGGGCAAAGGAGTATCTTTTAACTTTTTTCCCCTCTTCAGCTGAGAGTTCCCTTGAGCTTAGCTTTGAAAGGGCGTTTACCCTTCGAGCCTTGCTCGAAGGAGAATACATACCATCTCCTTTCCCTTATCTGACTAACTCTCCTTTTATTTTTGAATTGAAGATGTCAATTCCTTCCTACGAAGAGTCCTTGCGAAGCTCGGGGCGACTGATTAAATCCTCACAGAGAAGGGTGTCAGAAATTAAAGCCTTCATCTCCTCTGATTATTTCATGGAAAGCATAGAGGATGGTTTTATCCTTTTAAAGTTTATCAACAAAACTCCCGTTAATATTCTTCCACCCCTTATCATAGGTCCCTTCGATAGAGAGCAAATTAGCGCAGGAAGCTTAAACCTTAATATTTTAACAACCGAAAAGCATAGAAAGTCCCTCATCAACTTAAAGAATGAGCTAAACAAGCTTTTTGATAGAATAGCTTATATGAGCTTTAGCTTCCCGAACATATACCTAACCTACGGGCTTGAAGAGCAAATCCTACCAGGGCTTATTCTGTTAACTGTAAACAGAGAATACAGCCCCCAAGAGATAGTAACCTTGGTGTTAGAACATGAGCTATCTTATGGGCGCCAACTTTCTTCTCAAACCCTAATCAAGGGATTAGCCATCTATCTTGGTGAGCATGAATTGACCTCGAATCCCATTGAGTTTAGGAGAAGGCTTTTACTTTCTCAGGATGAACGAGCCTATTCTTTCTACAGGGTTTTTGAGTTTGCCCAAAGGGTTGGTGAGTCAGGTTTTAAGGCTTCAGCCATGGAGTTTTTGAGCCAAAAGATCTCGACAGGAGATTTTGTTAAAAACTATCGCTTAGAAGAAAACTTTCCCCAAGGTGAAATCAAGGTTTTACCCCCTAAGGAAATTAAAGCTCAAATAAGCATCTATAAAAATTTTTCTCAGCTTAGTCAAACTGAGCTCCAACCCGGTCATCCCGAGACCCCACCCTCTCGAACCTCTGGTCAACAGATGGAGCTTTACCTCATTACAAACAACTTCAGCTCCCCTTATGAGCTTGAGGTTAAAGCTTCTTCCTCTCAAGGCGTGTTGAGCCGTGTAAAGGTTTTAAGCAAAGAGGAAAGACTTACCCTTGACCTACCAAGGGATGCTGCAACCCTCTACCTTGACCCTAATTATAAGCTCTATCGAATGCTTTCCCTTGAAGAGGTCCCAAGGAACATGGAAACTTTAATCCTAAAGCCGCTAACCGTAGTTCTTCCAGACAGACGGCTTCTTCCCCTTTATCAGCCACTGCTTAACTTTTTGAGGGATAGAAACCCAAACGTGAAATTACTTTATGGCGAAGACAAATTAGACCTATTTTCAACCAAGGAAAGCTTGCTCTTCCTTCATCAAGCACCACCTAATTATTTTATTGACCTTCCTCAAAAGGGCTTCTATATAAAGTTCCTTCCCCATCCAAACTATCCATTACATACGATAGCCTTTGCGAAGACTGAAACAGTTTCTGAGCTAACCAAGGCTTTAGAGTTCTATTCGAACTGGAAGACAGCTGAGGAAGTTCATATCACTAAAGGGAAAATAGGTAGTCTTAAAAAGTCAGTTCCTACGACAGGTATAACTTTAAAGAGCGATACAGCTTATGGACTAAAACCTCAGTTTCTAATGTCTCTTGATGAAGCAATTCCCCATCTGTTCTCTTCACGGATTATACTTATTGGGGAGGAGCATGAGGACCCTGCTCACCATAAATTTCAATTAGATTTGATAAAAAGGCTTTATCAACAGTTTCCGAAGCTTGTCATCGGGGTAGAAATGGTGCAGAGACCATTCCAGCGGGAGCTTGATGATTTTATAAACGAGAAAATTTCTGAGGAGTCATTTTTAAAGTCAATAGAATACTTTGAACGCTGGGGTTACGATTGGAGGCTTTATAGAGCTATATTTCTTTGGGCAAGGGAAAACAAAGTCAAGATGCTTGCCCTCGACCTACCAAGGGAACTTGTAAGCAAAGTCCATAAGCTTGGGCTTCAATCCTTAACTGAAAAGGAAACAAAGGAGCTTCCAGAAACAGATTTCCAGCTTTCTCTTGGTTATAGAAGGTATCTTGAAGCGGTTTATTCTCAGCATAAGTTTTCGGGAAACGAAAGCACTTTCGAGCGCTTCTATCAGGCACAGGTCCTAAGGGATGAAGCCATGGCCGAAACCTTAGCTGAATTCCTTTCTAAAAATCCAGATTACAAGGCTATCGTCCTCGTTGGCAAAGGACATATCCTAAACCGCTGGGGGCTATACTTTGCCTTGAAAAAGAGAGTTAAGCAACCCATTCTTAGTATAATCTTAGGGGATGTGCCTTTCTTTTCACCTGAGATTGCAGATTATGTTTTTCAGCCGCCTGAGGTGAAAATTAAAAGGACACCGCAGCTAGGTGTGGTATTGGAAGAAGTGAAAGAGGGTCTTCTGATAAAGGAGGTAAAGCCTGGTTCTTTGGCTGAAAAAATAGGGCTAAAGCGTGAGGATGTTATTCTGGAGATTAACAACAAAAGAGTTCAAAAGGTAAGCGACCTTAAATTGAACCTGACTTTTCTTGAAGATGATGAAATTTTAACCGTAAAGATTAAAAGGGGGGATAGAGAAGAAAGCTTAAGATATAAGCCTTTGTAAATAAGATTAACGGGGCGCAAGCCCGCGCCCAGTTGTCTTATCTCCTACCTAAACTATTTTGCTTTAGCTGCTGCTTCTTCTAGCTTCTTCCCGGGAACGAATTTAGGAACCTTTTTTGCGGGTATCTTTAAAGGTTGACCTGTCTTGGGGTTCCTACCCTCTCTCTCAGCTCTTGTCACCACCTGGAA
Organism: Caldimicrobium sp.; assembly: GCA_009903935.1. Lineage (GTDB taxonomy): Bacteria > Desulfobacterota > Thermodesulfobacteria > Thermodesulfobacteriales > Thermodesulfobacteriaceae > WYEG01. The sequence goes on from WYEG01000005.1 coordinate 34,265, forward strand.
GCTTCCGAAGCCCACAAGGACAACCTTGTCTCCCTTGGCTAAGGCTTCCTCTACAGCCTGCATGAAGGCATCAAGAAGCTTCTCAGCGTTTACCTTGGTGGTTCCAGCGATCTCAGCCATCCGCTTCACTAACTCCGCCTTGTTCATAGGCACCTCCTTTCAAAACTTTTATTTTTCTACTCTTAATAATAACCCTTTTGTCTTTTGTCAAGAGGGAATTTTGGGGCTGTATTAAAAATGTTTTTGTATAAGTCCCCGGCGTCTCCCCAAGGCGCAAGCCGAGGGGTCTCCAATTGTCAAAGAGGAAATTTCCCACTACGATCGAAATGATAAGATGAGTAAGGGATGCCTCGCTATCGCTCGGCAGGACAAAGTAGGGGGACATTTTTTTTTGACTAGCCTCAGAGAGAATTTTTGTAGTTTATAAAAAATTTTTGGTTTTGCCAAAGTTTCGGTTAAGAATACCCCCTTGAGCTTAGACCTTAGCCCAAGGGGTTGTTTTATAATTCTCGAGTTTAATGTCCGACTTTAAGGAATCCGGAAGCTGCTAAAAGGAGGATTAAAGCCTGAAGAAGGGAGAGGAAGGCATATACCTTATCCCCTTTTTTAAGGAAAATGGGAATTATTCTAAGAAAGCAAAAGATGGTTACAAAGGCTAAGAAACATATGGGTAAAAAGGTTAAAAAGTCACCATACCTTAGCATGGTAATCCAAAACCAACCCTGTTGTATACCGGTTTTTTCAAGATAATCATGAAGGTTTAATTTTAAGTAAGAAAGAAGCTCGTTTGGTGGAATGTAAGAAGGAAGAAGTTGAAAAAGGTAGATAATAAAAGTTATAACTAAGCCGATAAAACCGATTTTTCTCCCAAGGTCTAATAAAGAAGCATAGGCTAATTGTTCTTCAGTAGGTTTTAATCCAGCCATGGCTATAACCTCCTTATGATTTTTAATTCCAAATGCCAAGCCCTTTCAACAGGGCACGAAGTCCCGATAGAAATAGTAATCCTAAGACCATAATTCTAATGACCTTTGGTCTTGCAACTTCAAGGATCTTTACGCCAACTACTGCGCCAAGCATTATCCCTATGATGGAAGGGATAACGATCATAGGACTTATAGCTCCACTGTTTAAATAGATAAAAGCTGCTGAGGTAGTAATAGATAGAAGAAAAACGCTTGTAGAAACAGCAACTTTTAAAGGTACTCCCATTAAAAGGTTTAAAACCGGGACATTTGCCCATCCGGCACCCAAACCAAACATTCCTCCCAAAATACCGATTATGGCAAACAAAACAAGGGCTATAGGAGTGCGATGAACTGTCCAGTGTATTTCCTTCCCTAAGCTTGGTTCAACATAAATCCCACCTATACCTAAAGCTTTAGCTATAGGGTCTGGTCCTTTAACCTCAGGGAACTCACTTTTTTTAGCACGAAGCATGATGATCATGATACCAAGAATGGTTACACCGAGCAAAGTGTTAACTAAATTTTTGGGCAGGGCTAACCCGATCATCGCCCCTACGATAGCACCTACTGAAGTTACGACTGATAGCGGGATAGCAAGCCTTAGGTCAGCAAGACCTCGTCTTAGAAGACCAGGACCAGCTGAGAGAGCACCAGTTAATGCCGTAAACAAGCCAGCACCTCTGACAAAATCCAGATTAAATGGAAAAAAACCTCCAACGATAGGTACATACAATACTCCACCACCTACTCCCCCAAGAACAGCCACGATCCCTAAGACAAAAGTAAATCCAAACAAAATCAACGGCCAAGCCCACCAGGGCAAGGATGAATTGGTTGGGATCTGAGCCTCCCCACCAAAGGCAAGACTGATGATGCATAAAATCAACCCCATCGCAAACATGGCTAAAATTTGGCGCCTACCCATACCCCCCCTCCTTAGCTAAGAAATTGTTGCAATTTATTGCATTATATTTAAAAGTGAAAACTTTGCAATAGATTTAAAGCCTGACCTGTCCTTTTAAAGTCCTTTATTTCATGTTATATATAGCAAAAATTCAGTTGGGGGACAAACATGGTTTTAATCTTAATGGGAAGTGATTCTGACCTTCCGATAATGAAAAAGGCTGCTGAAGTCTTAGAAAAGTTTGGCGTCCCATATTACATGACCGTAGCCTCTGCTCATAGGACTCCTGATAGGGTCGAAAGATTGGTCAAAGAGGCTGAAGCAAAAGGAACAAAGGTTATCATTGCCGGTGCTGGCGGAGCCGCTCATTTGCCAGGTGTCGTTGCCGCCCTTACCACTCTTCCTGTAATCGGTGTTCCTATAAAAACCTCCTCTCTTAACGGGCTTGACTCCTTACTTTCCATCGTGCAGATGCCTGCTGGTATCCCCGTTGCTACCGTTGCCATAAACGGAGCTGAAAATGCTGCCCTCCTTGCTATCGCTATCTTAGCCACATCAGATGAAATCTTAGCAAGAAAGCTGAAAGAATACAGAGAAGAGATGATGAAAAAGGTTGAAGAAAAGGCTGAAAAGCTTGACAATTTAGGATATAAAGCCTACATCGAGAATTTTTTAAACAAATAATTTTCTATTTCACTACAAGGACAGGACAAATACCCTCTGATAATACTCTCTCCGTAGTGCTTCCCATAAGGAGCCTCTTTATCCCCTTTCTTCCGTAGGTACCCATCACGATGAGCTGAGAAGAGGTTTCTTCAGCAGTCTCAAGGATCTTATCCTCTGCCGTCCCCTCTTTAAGGAATTTTTTTGCCTTGACCCCTTCTTTCTTGCATCTTTCCTCAAGCTTTGAGAGGTATTCACTCCTTTTTAAAAGTTCCTTTTCTATTACCTGGGGAGCTTCGGCAAAGTATTCGGGGGGATAATCTACTACTGATAAAAGGATTAGTTCGCTTTCATTCTCCTTAGCTAAGGTTAAAGCCTTTTCAAAGGCTCTTTCAGAGTAAGATGAGCCATCGACGGCAACTAAGATTTTCTCCCAGCCAAGCTCTTTTCCTAAGGGTATTACCAAAACATCAACCGGGCTGTAACCAATAACCCTTGCGGTGGTGCTACCTAAGAAGATCCTTTTAAGCTTGCTTCCACCCTTCCCCATCACTATGAGGTCGCAGTTATCAGAGTAAGCAATATCTACGATCCTTTCAAAAGGCTCATCACCTTCCTCTAAGACGGTTTTGGCTAACAACCCTTTTTCCTCTACAATTTTTTTGGCTTTGTTTAGTAATTCTTTATAGTGAGCGATAACCTTTTCTTTTGGGTGAGTGACGCCTGCGAATAAAACCTCTGCGGGATAAACAGGGGCAACGGTGGCGATAATTATCCAGGTGCCTTTGTCAGCAGCAAGTTTAAGCCCCTCAATCAAGGCCTGCCAGGACTCCTCCGAGTGATCTATAGGGATAAGAATTTTCTTGTAGAGGCTCATGGTTTACCCCCAAGTTTTTATCTTTATGAAATTAAGAAAGGGGGCATAAGCTCCCTAAGCTTATTAACCTTTGATCTTTCCTTCTTTATAAGCAAGTTCGTGAGCTCTGTAGCGTTTCTCTTGGTATATTCCTTTAATAAGGTTTTTGAAGATGATGAAGGCTGCGACAAAGAGACCTAAAAGGTTTATTCCGAAGCTTACATTCTTAAGAAGGCTTACCATCTGGGGTGAAAGCGCGGATATCCAGCCAAGCTGAGCAAGATAAACGGGCACAACCGTTGCCCTGCTAACAAGGATGATGAGCATGATAACTCCCATGACGAATTTTATCATGTATCCTTTAACATAGGTAGTCCCGATTGCTCCAAGCTGAACGCCAAAGAGGGAACCAAGAAGGATGAGCATGGCTAACCTTATGTCTACGAACCCGTGCCAGGCATATTTGAAGGTTCCGATCGTTCCCATAAGGAAGGCAATAACAAGCTCTGTTCCTGAGGAAATAAGGCTTGGCACGCCTAAAAGATAGATCATCGATGGCACTCCGATAAATCCGCCCACCGCGATGGTTGCCGCTAAGAAACCAGTGGCAAAACCAAGCGGAACGGTTATAAGGAAGGATATTCTGTCGTTTATGCTCTTAAAATAGATCATAGTTCCAGGGATGTGAATCTTTCTTAAGGCAAGGGCTATCCTGGTTGGTTTTTCTTCTTCTGCTTCCTTAGCCTTTCCCATCCTGTCAAGCTTCATGGATTTGAAGGCATCAAGCAATACATAGGTTCCAACGGTTGCTAAGACTATGATAAGGGCTGTGCTCACATAAAGGCTTGAGCCAGTATCCCCAAGAGTTTGCTTAACATACTGCTGAACGCTTGCCCCTACAAAAACACCCGCCTCAGCCGATAAACCCATGATGATGCCAAGCTTTACATCCACATGCCCAAACTTTGCCCTCTTTATTGCCCCGACGAGGGCTTTGGGGAACTTGTGGCGCATGTTTGAAGCAACGGCTATGATACCCGGAACCCCCATGCTCATCATGGATGGGGTAAGCACGAAGGCTCCTCCACTACCTATAAACCCGCTAACCAAGCCACCCACAAACCCTACAAAAACAAGGTAAATTACATGCCAAAGCTGAAGGTCTACAAACTGGCTAACCTGAGCGGCAACATCCTGCATGGCTTACCTCCCCTCCCTTTTCTTTTTTGGTTCAATGCCTAAAACCTTCCAGAAGTAATCGGTAAAATTGCCATGAACATAGGAAAAAATAAAAGCAGTCCCGATGATGAGTAGAGAGTAAATTTCCCCCTTTGAAAAATAGGGCATGTAAAGGTCCTGCTTTGTAATAAGTAGATAGTAAAGAATGGTTGACAACAAACCAAAGATCACTGCTTTACCGACCGGTTTTTTCTTCACAGCGTCTGCCATCACTAACCCCCCCTCTTATTATTTTTAGGCAAATTCTTTTTGCTTAATCAAAATAAAAGGAATTCCCATTTTTTGCCAAAGTGTTTTTAAAATTCTCTCTTCATGAGGTTGTGCAACTTCTTTGGAGGGCTTAATAACATAAAAATCTACATCAGGATGCCTTTTTATGTATTCGACCACTGCCTCATCGCAAACTTCTTTATCTTTAACTTGAATTACCCCATAAAATAGTCCCTCTTCCCGTAGAGGTTTTACAAATTCTTTAAGCTTATCTGGTATGTATTCACCAATGTAGAAAACCTCAACCGCGGTATTCATAGGCTTGATTAAGCCTTGAATATAATGAAACAGTTCTTGTGTTAGTGGGATGTCCTCTTCAAGCAACAATAGTACTCGTGAGCCCGACCGGAGGAAGTGTTTAGCTGTTTCAAACTCTCCTTCTTCAGCAAAGCTGATAGCAGTAAAGACACTATCCCAACTAAACTTTTTCTTACGAGCTCTCTTAGTTTTAAGAAATTCCCTTGCTGTCTCAAATTCGTTTACTTCAGCAAAAGCGATAGCAGCAAACACATCATCCAACCAATTTCTTGTGCTGGCTATCATTTTCTCACCTCCTTTTTTTTCTACTTTTAATTTATCAAAAGTTATGCCTAACTTAAAATTGTAGGAATTTTTATTAATTCTCTGAAATTATGTTAAAATTTTAATGCAAAATAATCTAAAACTGTTGAATTTTGCAATAAAATTTTTTGAGAGGCGACCTCAGTTTTTTATCCATTGATGAATCAACCGGAGAAACAGGGATTAAAAACTATTGAAAATTTCAACAAAATGTTTAAAATGCTACATAGATGTTGAAATACATAAAACCTCAGAGTATCAGAGGTCAATTTTTTTTAATTTCTTTGGTCTCTTTTTCTTCTACCATTATAGCTATAATTTTATTTTATTCAATTTTTACTTTTTTGCGTAGTTCTATAGAGTTTATATTATTTTCAAACTCTATTTCAACTTTAGTGGATAATATTTTAGAAATGAGAAGACATGAGAAAAATTATCTTTTATATAATAATAATAAGGAATTGGAAAATATTGTTAATTTGATTTCTATATCTCAAGATGAACTTACAAAAAATGAAAAGGAATATAAAACTTTTTTAGGAAATAATATGTATAATCTAATTCAAAATGATCTTTTAGAATATAATCAAATTGTAAATAAAATAATAAATGGGAAATGTGAAAACAAACAATGCTTACAGGATTTAAGAAATAAAGGTAGTATATTAACTCAACATGCAGAAAATATTCGTGATTTAAAAGATAATAAATTAAGAGGAAGTGTAAGAATAGTTGTTTATGGCTTTATAATGATTATTTTTTTGTCTTTTATAATAAATATTTTTATCACATATTATTTATCTTTACATATTGTTAAGCCTTTTAAGAAGATTGAAGAATATCTTATAATGTTAAAAAAAGGAGAAATTTCACAAATACCTAATCAATTTAATGACAGGGAATTTGTTATTTTGGTAAATTCTATGAATGATATGATTTCAGAAATAGAAAAGCGTAATCAATATTTAATTCAAACAGAAAAATTAGCTACTTTAGGCACTTTTTTGTTTGCTTTGGCACATGAGCTTAATAATCCGTTAAATAATATTTATACATCGTGTCAGATTCTTAAAGAGGAACTAAAAGAAAATAATGTTTCTTGTAATTTATTTGAGGAAATGTTGAATGAAATGGAAAATGAGATAGAAAGAATTAAAAGGATAATCAAAAGTATTTTAGATTATTCAAAACCTGGCACAAAAGAAGAAGTTTATCTTTACGATTTGATCGAAGAATTTATGTTATGTTTTCATAAACTTATACCACCTCAAATTAAAGTTTCTGTGGAAGTGCCTGAGAATATAGTTATATTTGTTGATCCACAACAGATAAAGCAGGCACTTCTCAATATAATAACAAACGCGGTCGATGCCATTGAAGGGGAGGGCGAGATAAAAATAAAAGCAGAAGAAACCGAAAATCAAGCCATCCTCTATGTATCAGACACAGGGAAAGGAATTCCTGCAAACATTCTACCTAAAATTTTCGAGCCCTTCTTTACCACGAAGGAAAGCGGTAAGGGCTATGGTTTGGGCTTATTCATTGTTTATCATCTAATCAAAAGTAACGGCGGTACGATCGAGGTTGAGAGCGAGGTTGGCAAAGGAACCACCTTTATCATAAAACTTCCGAAAAAGGGTGGTGATTAGCCATGGAGGGGAGACCTAAAATTTTAGTCGTTGACGATGAGAAGTTAACCTTAAAAAACCTAAAGCATGTTTTAACAAAAGAGGGGTATGAGGTTAAAGCGGTTGATAGCGGAGCCTCAGCCTTACAGCTCATAAATGACGAGGAGTTTGACCTTGTGATAACAGACCTAAAAATGGAATCCCTGTCAGGATTAGACATCCTCGAAAAGTGCAAAGAACTTCATCCCGATATAGAGGTAATCGTCATCACCGCTTATGGAAGCATTGACACAGCCATTCAAGCCATGAAGCTCGGCGCCTACCATTACATCACAAAGCCGTTCAGGCTCGATGAGCTTCGTTTAGTTGTCAAGGAAGCTTTAGAAAAGGTAAGAATTAAAAAAGAAAACCGAAGGCTTAAGGAAGAGTTAGAAAGGATAAAGGGTGATAAGGTTCAAATCATCACCCAGAACCCTACGATGAAGAAGATTTTAGAGCTTGCAAGACAGATTGCACCTACCGATTGTCCAGTATTGATCCTTGGAGAGACCGGGACCGGAAAGGAGCTTTTGGCAAGGTACATCCATCAACATAGCAACCGCAGAGACAAAATCTTCCTTGCCGTAAACTGCGGTGCCTTCACTGAAGAGCTTTTGGCAAACGAGCTCTTCGGTCATGAAAAGGGAGCCTACACCGGTGCCACCTCAACCAAGAGGGGTCTTTTAGAAGTTGCAGACGGAGGGACGCTTTTTTTCGATGAAATAACAGAGATGAGCCAAGCTATGCAAGTTAAGTTTCTAAGGTTTTTGCAGGAAAAAGAATTTTTCAGACTTGGTGGGACAGAGCCAATCCGGGTTGATGTCCGGATAATTGCCGCAACAAACAGAGACATAAAAAAAGAAATAGAACGGGGTCGCTTTAGAGAAGACCTCTACTACCGCTTAAATGTAATGACCTTTACTTTACCGCCCCTTGCAGAAAGGAAAGAAGATATCCCCCTTCTATGCTACCATTTTCTAAATAGATATGCAAAAGAGATGAACAAGGATGTGAAAGAGATTTCTGAGGATGCGATGGAACTCCTTATGAACTATGATTATCCAGGAAATGTAAGGGAGCTTGAAAACATCATAGCCCGGGCAGTGGCCTTGACCAATACATCAAGGATAGAGCTTTCTCATCTGCCTGAAGATTTCAAACGGTTCAAAATCATTACCTTTCGCAAAAAAACAGTCCCTTTCTCACCTTGGAGGAGCTGGAACGGGAATACATAAAGCTTGTGCTAAAAGAAACGGGCGGAAATAAAACCTTGGCTGCTCAAATCTTGGGTATAGACCGAGCTACCCTTTGGAGAAAGCTAAAGAAGTATGCGTTAGAGGATGAAGAGTAAGCTTAGGGTGGCAGGTTGTTAATGATAATCAAGACCTTCTTAGCTACCCCTTCCGATGGGTTTATTATAGACACTTCATTGATGTTCCACGTGGAACGCTTTAGACTTTATTAAAAAGCTCCCGTCGCACTTTCCTTTTTCGGCAAGGTCTAAGCCCTCACGGCAAAGCCCAAAGCTCTTCCTTGCCCCTTTAACCATTTCAATAAGGGGTAAAAGGAGCTTAATTCTTAGCTCGTATGGAAGATACCAGCTACCGTTTATGCATTCTCCCTTCTCAAAATATAGCTTCTTATAGTCCTTTTCTATTTTGGGGATAGCGGAGACAAGTCTTCTAAAGATTTGTTTTTTAAGCTTTAGGGTTGAAAAGACGAAGTGGTCAACTACATCTATTAGCTCTTTAACAAGCTCCTTTGCTTCATCCTCGGTTAGGATGGGAAAAACTGGGTCAATGCGGGCAATAACCGGTATCCCCGCCTGTTTTAAGTCTTTAAGAGCGTTAATTCGTTCTTCTGCTCTATAGGCGCCGGGTTCAAGAACCTTATCAAGGCTCTTAGTTGTTATGGTTAGGCTTACCGCACATTCTAAATCCTTTAAAATGTCTACATCCCTCAATACTAAAGGTGATTTAGTGATGATAAGGAGCCTAACGCTTTTCCCGCTCAGCATCTCAAGAAAGGACCGCGTAAGCCTTAGTTTTCCCTCGAGGGGCTGGTAGGGGTCTGAAGAGTTTGAAAGGCTAATAAGCGAGCCTGAAGGAAGTTGAGCCAAATCCCTTTCAACCACTTTAGCAAAATCCTTTTTGGGACGAGGATTATAAAAATCTTTAATGTAGACTTGGGCGTAGCAATAAAGGCAGGAGTGCCCACACCCAGTGTAGGGCTGAAGACTATACTTTGGAGGGCAAAGGCAAAGCCTTGAGCCCCAAGGGTCAAAGGGTCTTAGATAGGTCATCCCTTCTCAAAAAAGAAGGCTCCTTAGCTTTGTCATATCCTTAATTCTTACTCTCTTTCCTTCTACACCTATGATGTCTTCTTCCTTTAGTCTTTGGAAGATCCGGGATAGGGTTTCTGGGGTTATCCCAAGGAGAAGGGCAAGCTGAGACTTAGGAATTGATAGGGTAAACTCTTCCTTTTTTCCCTCTTCGGTTAGTTCCCAAAGGTAAGCTATGAGCCTTTCTCCAGCCTCTTTTAGCGTTAAATTTTCAATGGTCTTAAGGAGGCTTTTCAATCGCATACAAAGGAGACCGATAAGGTTTAGCCCAAAATCAGGGTTTCTTTTTAATAGGTTTAAAAGGTTTGCCTTGGGGAAAAAGGCAAGCGTGGCATCAGTTAAAGCTTGGGCGTTAACAGGGTAGGCTTCGCTTCCTGCAAGAACTACCTCGGCAAAGATCTCTCCTGGACCAAAGATATGAATAACGCCCTCCTTGCCTTTTGGGGAAAGCTTATAAAGCTTCATCATCCCGTCAACGATGAGGTAGAAGCCAAGGTCCTTTTCCCCTTCAAAGAAGAGGTGCTCCTCTTTGCTAAGCCTTTTTAGGACTGAGATTTGGACAAGGGCTGAAAGTAGCTCTGGAGAGAGCCCCTGAAAATAGGGGCTCTCTTTTAAAGCCTTCTCTAAATGGATTTGAGATGACATCTAATATTAAGCGAGCTTATAATGCTCCCTTAGAACCTTCTTAAGCTGATTAAAGGAGTTTTCGGAAAGTGGGGCAAGGGGTAGCCTTACTTCAGGTGAGCTAATCATACCCATAAGGTAGAGGGCTTCTTTTGCTGGCACAGGGTTTGTCTCTATGAAAAGGATTTTAAAGAGGGGATAGAGATAAAGATGAAGTTCCTTTGCTTTCTCCATATCGCCTAAGAGGCAAGCGTTCATGAGGTCCGCCATCTCCTTTGGCATGATGTTTGCGGCAACAGAGATAACCCCTCTTCCTCCGACCATCACAGTAAATGAGGCGGTAAAATCATCGCCTGAAAGCACAACAAATTCCTTTGGGCATTTCAAGATTAGCTCAGTTACCTGCTTCATGTCTCCGCAGGCTTCTTTTATGGCGACGATGTTTTCAAAGTCTTGAGCAAGCCTTGCTGTGGTTTCAGGAAGAAGGTTTACGCCAGTTCTTCCTGGGACGTTGTAGAGGATGATGGGGATGCGGCAGTTTTTGGCGATGTGCTTGTAATGCTCGTAAAGACCGTTTTGGGTTGGCTTGTTGTAGTAGGGGGTGACTATTAGAGCGGCATCAGCTCCCATCTCCTCTGCCATCTTGGTTAGTTCCAAAGCCTTTGCGGTGTCGTTTGTCCCTGTGCCAGCGATAACTGGAACCTTGCCTTTGGCTTCCTCTAAAGCTATCTCAAGAAGCCTCTTTTTTTCCTCCTTGGTTAGGGTTGCAGACTCTCCCGTTGTTCCTGAGACTAAGATACCATGCGTTCCAGAGTTGAGATGCCATTTGACTAAGTTCCGGAAGGATTCTTCATCTATTTTGCCATCCTTAAAAGGGGTGACCAAAGCTACGATCGAGCCTTTTAGGTATTCCGCTCGATAACTCATGCTCTACCTCCAACAGAGTTTTTTTAAGCTATTTTTCTATATTGCCTTTAAAAACGATTTTTTCAAGACTAAGCTGGAAATAGGCTGTCTATTAAATGTTCCACGTGGAACAATGTTAGACTTGTTAGTAAAGGGCATCTTCAAAGATTTGAAAGCTAAAAAGATACTTTGTGTCTCCTTCGAGGAAGAGGTCTTCACCTTCTAAAGCGATGGTGAGCCACTCTCCCCCTTTGGTTAAGACTGGAACTTCTCCTTCGATTAAGCCAAGCTTTAGGGCAACATAGGCTGAGGCAGAGGCTCCGGTTCCGCAGGCTAAGGTCTCAGCCTCAACGCCTCGCTCATAGGTCCTAACCTTAAGATAACGTTTTCCATCTTCTTCGCAGAGCTCAACGAAGTTCACATTCGTTCCAGCTGGGGCAAACATCTCGTGATAGCGTAAAGTTCTTCCAAGCTTTTCTACCGGAGCTTGGGAGACATCTTCCCAGAAGAGCACAAGATGAGGGACGCCGGTGTTAACAAAATGAGCTAAGTAAATGTCGTGCTCGGTTTTTACAGCAAGGTTAAGCTTTAGGTCCTTGGGAGTTGTGAGCTTAACCCTTACTCGTTTGCCCTTGACCTCAGCTTTTATGACCCCAGCTTTGGTTTCAAAGCTTAAGGTTTTATCGCAGAGACCAAGCTCAAATAGGAGCCTTGCAAAGCATCTTGCACCGTTTCCACACATCTCAGCTTCGCTCCCATCAGAATTAAAGAAGCGCCATGAAAATTGAGCCTCAGGCGATGAGGCTTTTTCAACAAGGATAAAACCATCAGCAGAGACCGAAAACTTTGGACGGCAGAGGGCTTTAGCCAAGGTTGAACCTTCAGCGTCTGCATCTATCTCCTTATCAAGGTTTAGAAGGAAGATAAAGTCGTTCCCAGATGCTGAGAGCTTATAAAAGGTCTTATCCTTAAGCTTTGAATAAAGATTTTTTAGGTCTATACTCATTTAATGTCAAATTTTATATAAATTAGAATAAATGTCAAGTTTTTTTCTCAACTCAAGCCTCCTTTTCTTGAAACCCCGAACGCAAGCCGAGGGGTCCCTCGGCGCATACGCGCCTTGGGATGACACTGTGGGGAATGTCGCCCCGAGCCATCAGGCGAGGGGTCTCTATGTAAGACACTATCCCGAACGAAGTGAAGGATGCCTTTCTATCGCTCGGTAGGACGGAGTGGGGCGTGGATGCCTCTCTATTGCTTGGCAAGCCGAAATAGGGGGCTTTTATTGAAACTACCCCAGTTCTTTTGGGGGCTATTTCAATAAGATTTTCTTTGTTCCCCCTAATTGGTCTTAAAAAAATGTCTATTGAGATCCCTTCCCGATGCTTGACCCCTTTTAAAACAAACAGTATTATATGATATACAGCCGAGGTGGCGGAACTGGCAGACGCGCTGGATTCAGGATCCAGTGGGCGTTAGCCCGTGCGGGTTCGACTCCCGCCCTCGGCACTTAAACCTATAAAGGGGGCTGAAGCTATGGGGCTTCAAAAACTTATAACTACTTACATCCCACAAGGTGTATTTATCATTACCTCAAACGCCGAGGGAAAGATAAACGGAATGACTGCGGCTTGGGTTTCTCAAGTGTCTTTTAAGCCACGACTCCTTGGAGTAGCAATTGCTCCCCAGCGCTACACCTTTGAGCTTATCCAGGCAAGCAAAACCTTCGGTATTAACGTCCTTGCTGAAAGTCAAGTTGACCTTGCCAAACACTTTGGCTTTAAAAGCGGAAGAAAGATAAACAAGTTTGAAAACATTCCTTATAAGCTTAGCAGGCGTGGTAATCCGATTTTGCTCGATGCCATTGCCTACTTCGATTGCGAGGTTGTGAGCTCCTTTGAAACAGGAGACCATTATGTTGTTGTAGGAGAGGTGGTAGACTATGAAATTCTAAAGGAAGGGGAAAAGCCCCTGATTTTCCGCTGGGAAGATTACTTTGGAGGGGATTAAGACCAATGATGGAAGAGGATAAGCTTCTTCGTTTTCACGAAAGGCTTAAAGACTTTGTAAGCAAACATCTAAACCTTTTTTTAAACATCGTGGGCATTCTTGCCCTTCTTATTCTCCTTGGGTTTGGTTATAACTATTACAGTAAAAAAAAGGAAGAGAAAGCCTTTGCTGAGCTTTTTTCTCTTCTTAAACAAGGGGGGACGGAGGCTTCTCTTCTTAGCTTTGCTGAGAAAAACTCTAATACCGAAGCTGGGAGGCTTGCCCTCATCTACCTTTGGAATTCAGCCTTAAATCGCGGGGATGCAAACTCAATCTTAAAGCTTGCTGAAAAGCTTGAAAAGAGCTTGAGCTCCCAAGGAAAAGTCTTTGTTAACTATGCCAAGGCTAAGACCTTTGAGGAGAAGGGAGATTTGGACACAGCTCTTAAGATTTACGAGTCCATAAGCAAGGAAGCCGGCCATATAAAGGAGCTTCTCTACCTTGATTTGATAAGGCTAAAGGAGGCAAAGAAAGATAAAAAATCAGCGGCAAACCTTGCTCAAGAATTTCTAAAAAATTATGGGAACTCAACTTTGGCTGGCTATGTTTTGGCAAAGCTAAAGGAGCTTTCTGGCTCCTAAGTAGGCTTAAAGGAGAAGGCTTATGCCCTTTTCAATCCTAAAGCAGATCGCTGAAGAAAGGATTAAAGAAGCCATGGAAAGGGGGGAATTTGAGTGCGAGGAGTATAAAGGAAAGCCCCTTGACCTTCGGGAAGACCCTTTTGTTCCCGAGGACTTGCGGGTTGTGTATCGCATTCTTAAGAATGCAGGCTTTCTTCCTAAGGAAGTTGAGCTAAGAAAAGAGATCTATCAAACGATAGAGGAGCTTCTTGACGAGGAGCATCAAGAAACCTATCAAAAGGTGAGAAAGCTTTCCGCCCTTCTTTTTCATCTAAACCAAATTCGGGAAAGACCACTCAACATTCAGGACGAGGAATACTACGCTAAGGTGGTAGAAAAGATAAAAGTAGCTAAAAAGATAAAGCTTGAAGAAGGCTCATCGTCTTCCAAAGGTAAGCCCATAGATTTTTCAAGGCTCCAAACTCTGCTTTCCATAAAAAGCTTTTATCGCAGGGGCGGTGGCAGCTCATCTAAACGGTAAGCTCAAGGTTTAATAGGACTTCAAAGGTGGGTCTTAAGCCTGACGAATATTATATGAAGATTGCTATAAGGGTTGCTTCACTTGGGCTTGGGTATACTTCGCCCAATCCTGCAGTAGGAGCGGTGCTTGTTGACCCAAAAACAGGAGTGGTCGTAGCTAAGGGTTATCACAAGGCTTATGGCTTGCCTCATGCTGAAGTAGAAGCCATAGAGAAGGCAAAGGAGAAGGCAAGAGGGTGTTATCTTTATGTAACGCTTGAGCCTTGCTGTCATCATGGAAAGACTCCACCTTGCACTGAGGCTATTCTTAGGGCTGGGATAAAGAGGGTTGTTTGCGCAATCAAAGACCCAAACCCTATTGCCTGCGGAGGCTTATCTTTCCTTCAAAGCCACGGTATTGAAGTAAAAAGCGGTGTTTGTGGAGAAGAAGCTGCCTATCTTACCCGCTTTCATCTAAGCCGGGTCATTCGGAAAAAACCTTGGGTGATGATGAAGGTTGCGGCAACGCTTGACGGAAGGATCGCAACCTCAACCGGTGACTCAAAATGGATAACGGATGAGCCTGCAAGAAAGTTTGCCCATAAGCTAAGATCCATAGCCGATGCCATCCTCGTAGGAAAAAACACAGTGCTGAAAGACGACCCGGAGCTAACAGTCCGAATGGTAAAAGGGAAAAATCCTATAAGACTTATCCTTGATACTCATCTTAGCTTAACCCCGGATTACAAGGTTTTTGAGGTTGACGAGACAAAACAAACCATCATCTTTTGCGGAGAAAACGCTCCTAAGGAAAAGGAGAAGCTTTTTGTTCAAAGAGGGGTAGAGGTAGTCCGGCTTCCCTGCGGAGAGAATGGGGAGGTTGACTTAAAGGCTTTGCTATCCTATTGCCAGGACCGGAGAATAACTTCCATCCTTGTTGAGGGCGGGGGCAAAGTTCATGGTAGCTTTCTCAAAGAGGGGCTTTACGATGAGGTCTTTTTTATGTATGGTCCTATGATTATGGGAGACCCTCTTGGAGTTTCGGCAGTCAGCGCTAAACCTTTAACAAACCTTAGCGAGGCAACAAGGCTTTTTCAGATTAAGATTAAACGGTTTGGAAATTCTATCCTTATACACGGCTTAACTGAAAGCGGATTAGACTTAATACAAAGGGCTGTAAAGAATTCTATAGATACCTCATCATCTTAGATGGTATACTTTATTATCTCCTTTTTTCTTTTTTATGCCCTTTTACATCTTTATGTCTATCGAAGGCTAAGGTTGTCCAGAAGATTTATTCCAATTTTTATATTCTTCTACATTTCTCCGCTATTTTGGTCCTATTTTGATAATCATGTGAGCGACCCTTTTTCTTACTATTTCATCTTTTCATCCTTATTATGGATGGGCTTTATGGTTTATGCAGGATTTTTTACTTTATCTACGGACCTTTATTCTGGTATTTCTTTCATTTTAGACAAGTTTTTAAGCATTAAATTGCCAAGACCTAAACTTAAAATGAAAAGGTTTTTAGTTTTAATCCTTAGTTTAATTTTTTCTCTTTACAGCTACATTGAAACCTTGAGCCTAAGAGTTGAAAGGTATGAGATAGGAACGAATAAACCTTTATTCAACAAGGAAAGAATAAAAATTTTACATATTTCAGATGTTCATTTTGGGCGGATTATGAGGGAGGATAGGCTCAAATTGATACAGGAGGTTTGGCTTAAAGAGAAGCCGGATATAGTTTTTTCAACGGGAGATTTGGTTGATGGCAACATAAAGAAAATAGAGCACATTGCTCAAGCGTTGAGGGAGCTATCTACTCCCCTTGGTAAGTATGCTGTTTTAGGGAACCATGAATTCTACAGAGGAGTTAAGAATTCGGTAGAGTTTACGGAAAAGGCAGGGTTTACGGTGCTTCGAGGAAGATGGGTAGACCTTGGGTCTATTGCCATTGCCGGAGTTGACGATGAGGCCTGCAGATATTTCAAAGCCTGCGTTGAGCCTATAGAGGAAGAAAAGGCTTTAAAGGACATTCCGCAAGATAGGTTTATCATCCTTTTAAAGCATAGACCAAAGGTTAAAAAGGAGGTGGTCGGAAGGTTTGACCTTATGCTTTCTGGACATCTTCACGGAGGGCTATACTTTCCTATAGGAGAGCTGATTCTTAAAAGATTTTACATAGCACATCAGGGGCTAACGAAAATTGACGGGTCCTTCGTTCATGTGAGCAAGGGCGTAGGGACGGGCGGCCCTCCCATGAGATTTTTTACTCCACCAGATGTTGCCATAATTGAGATAAAGAAAGAAGAATGACCGTAGATAAGTAAGGTAGTTTAGATATTTAAAGGTAAGAAAGAGCCCTTTCGACTTCTTCTTTTAGCTTTGAGATAGGAACCTCGGAGCTAAAAACCCGGTGAGCTCTTTTTACCTTCTCTTCAAGGGGAAGCTGTTTATTAAGAAGGGGCAAAAGATGAGTTCTTCCCCCTTCTACTAATCTTTTTACTTGCGTCTCCTTTTTGCAAGCTATTACCCAGACCTCATCAAACCTCTTTTCCCAGCCTGCTTCAAAAAGAAGGGGAACCTCAACAAAAACAGCTCTCACTCCCTCCCTTTCAAGCTCAGCATACCTTCTCTCTAAGAACTCCCAAACCTTGTTGTGTATGAACTCTTCAAGCCTTTTTTTAAGCGTTTCGTCGCAAGCAATCTTTTCTAAGATGGCTTTTTTATTGACTCTTCCATCTCGGTCCAAAACCTCATTCCCTAAAAGTTTGACAAGCTCTTCTTTTATCGGCTCTTCTTCATAGAGGAGATGCACGATTTCATCGCAGGACAGAACTGTTTGTCCAAGCTCGGCTAAAATCTTAAGAAGGGTTGATTTTCCCGTTGCTAGGCCTCCGGTGATAGCGACCTTTTTCATGAGCCTCTTAAGAATGCTCGGTTTCAAGGAGTTTTAGATACTGTTCAAAATCCTCCGGCGGGTCTTTACTAAAGGCGAGATGTGCGCCTGTTCGGGGGTGCTCAAAGCTTATTCGGTAGGCATGAAGCATGAGCCTTTCAGGTCTTGGGACATCAGGCTTTAGCCCGCCGTAGATAGGGTCGCCAAGGATGGGATGCCCAATGTGGCTAAAATGCACCCTTAGCTGATGGGTGCGACCAGTTAGGGGCTTTGCCAAAACTAAGGTTGCCTTTTTGAAAAGCTTTAACACCTTATATTTTGTTATAGCTTGTCTTCCCTCTTTTACCACAGCCATCTTTTTCCTCTGCACAGGATGCCTTCCTATGGGAAAATCAAGCATTCCATCCTTTTGGGTTAGCTTTCCATACACTATGGCTAAGTATTCCTTCTCGACCCTTCTTTCTTTGAAATCTTGGGTCAACTTTTTGTGGGCAAAGTCGTTTTTGGCAACAAGCATGACCCCTGAAGTATCTTTGTCAAGCCTGTGAACGATGCCAGGGCGAAGCTCTCCCCCTACACCAGAAAGGGAGCGAAGCTTAAGCAAAAGCCCATGCACTAAAGTATCGTCAAGATGCCCAGGTGCTGGATGAACAACAATACCAGCAGGCTTATAGATCACCGCAAGGTCCTCATCCTCATAAAGGATTTCAAAGGGAACTTCCTTTGGCTGAAGAGAATACTCCTTTTCAACGGGTATTCTCACTAAAACCTGCTCGCCACCTTTAAGCTTGTAAGAGGGTTTAACAGATTTCCCCTCGACGAGGATATAGCCCTCTTCTATAAGGGTTTTGACCCGCTCTCGGCTAAGGTCAGGAAGCTTAGCCCTTAGATAAACATCAAGTCTCTCGCCCTTTGCCTCGTCTTCTACAACAAAGCTATGCTCTTTCTTTATAGGGTCTTTTATGGAGCTTTTTTCTACCTCTGACATTGGGGGCAGTAGCTTGTTGTCCTTCCTGCCACTTTGATTTTTTCGATAGGTTCCCCACATCTTGGGCAGGGCTTTCCATACTTTTGATAGACTAAATGCTTGGTTTGGAACATTCCAGCCCTCCCAAGCCCGTCCACATAGTCCTTTATCGTTGAGCCCCGAAGTTGAATGGCTAAATGAAGGACCTCCTTCATGGTTTGATAGAGCTTCTGAAGCTCCTCTTCTGAAAGAGAGCCTGCCGATCTTAAAGGATTTATGCCTGCCCGGAAAAGAATTTCATCAGCGTAAATGTTGCCGACCCCAGAGATAACCTTTTGGTCAAGGAGAGCTGATTTTATGGGCTTGCGTATGCTCCTTAATGCCTCTTTAAACTGCGGAAGTCCAATCTCAAGGGCATCGGGGCCAATATCAATTAAGAAGTTTTGAAAGTTTTTTTCTTCGTCAAAAAGGAAAAGTCTCCCAAATTTTCTCATGTCAGAAAAGACAAGGCACATCTCAAGAAAGTTTAAGCTTAAGACCTTGTGTTTGAATTTATCAAAAGGGTTTTCCCCGGCAAGCAAAATTAACGAACCTGTAAGCCCAAGATGAAAACCAAGGATAGGCTTTGAAAAATGTAAAAACAAGTATTTTCCTTTTCTTGAGAGCTGAAGAAGCCTTTGTCCTTCAAGTTTTTTTAGCTCCTTCGGCATTATTTCGTTTTTTTCTAAATAAGCTTCGTCGTAAACTGTTATGCTTTTAAAAGGTCTTCCTATTAATATGCTTAAGTCCCTTTTTATAGTTTCAACCTCTGGGAGCTCAGGCATAGTGGTTATTCAGTCTTATCTTGAACATGAAGAAAGGATTGATAAATTTCAATGACCGAAAGGAAAAGCCCTAAGATTAGAGGTCCTAAGAATAGCCCGAGAAAATCAAAGGCTATTATTCCACCGAGGACGGAAAAGAATACGAGAAGATTGTGAAGCTTAGCCTTTCCGCCTATGAAAAAGGGTTTAAGGATGTTATCAACTTGGGCAACCGTTAAGGCACAGGCTACAAGGAGAATGATTCCTTTTAGTAAGCTTTCAAAAAGCAAAAGGTATACTCCCAAGGGGACCCAGATTAGGGCTGTTCCAGGGAAGGGGATAAAGCTGGCAACGGCTGTCAACACACCCCAAAGTAGGTAGCCTGGGACACCAAGAATAAGATAGATGATGGTGGCAATAACTCCTTGAACCAAAGCCGTAAGAAGCGTCCCATAAAAAACAGCCTTCAAGATGAGGCTTATCCTTGCAAGGATCTCTTCTTTTTTCTCTTCAGAGCCGGGGATAAGCTTTTGCACAAGGACTACAATCCTTTCTCCGTCCACGAGAAAGTAGTAAAAGGTAAAAAGGGTTAAGACCATTTTGAAGACGATGCCAAAGGTTGCTTGAAGAAAATTCTTAAAAAGGTTGAAGGTGCTCTGGAGGATGTTTGATAACTGTTCGCTTAGCTTTGCTTGAAGGTTTTCAAGATAGGGGGACATCTCTTGATAGAGCTTACCCCAAAAGGGATGAGACTTTAAGGCAGATGCTTGGGCTTGAAGCTTTTGAAAAAAAGCTTGGTCAAAGCTTGCTAAGAAATCTTCAACCTGATAGATGAGCTGAAGGCTTATAAAAAATAGAGGGACAAAAACAAAGAGGATCATCAAAATTATCAGGGTCAAAGCGGAAAGCTCTGCCTTTCCTTTTAAGACTGATTTTATTCTTCTATAGAGAGGATAAAAGAAAAAGGCTAAGATCCCCGCCCAGGCAATAACCGTCCAGAGGGGTTTAAGTAAATAAAGAAAAAGCCCGATTACTAAAAGGGATAAAACAGTGATTATCGCAAAGGCAAATTTTGAGTCTTGAACCTGCATGTTAGGGATAAGTATAAGTCAAAAGAAGAAAGTAGGAAGGGGCAACCTTGGTTGCCCCTAAAATTTACACCTTAAAACAGGGCGCCGTTTTTCACGGCTATGACTACGCCTATAACGACCATCACAACAATCCAAGCCCACATAAGGTAGACAGAAAGCTTACCCAATCCTTCGTAGCCAACTTCTTTTATACCTTTGCCAGACCTATAAGCAACTATGGCGGTGTAAAGAAGGACTATCGCTCCCATGACAAAGGTTGCTAAGAAAAGTAAAAGGGAGCCATAGGATGGGTTTACGGGGTAGTTAGCCATGCTGTAGCCAGCTTTGGCAAAATAAGCCATACGAAGGGCTTCCCGAGCTGCGCTCATAAGAAGAACAGTTAAAATAAGGAGCCCTGCTATGGGTTTGGCATACTGAGAGGGTGAGGCTTGAGCCTTAAAAAGGAGGGCTAAAAAGATTAAAGCTGAGATGAGGGCAAGGATGAAGAAAGGATTGGTGTAAAACTTGAATTCTGAAGGAATGGTAATAAGCCAAATAAAACCTACAACAGCTTGAATAAGAGAAAAGTAAAGGGCTAATTTAGCTCCAAACTGCTTAACCCAGTTCAAATATTCTTCTGAATACTTTCCCGACCCTTTGAAATAGTCTCCATAAAAGATAAGCCAAACACCGACTACAGCTAAGGCTGGCACCATGAAGTGGAGAAATCTAAAAAGCTCAAAGGCATGAAGAGATGAACCGGAGGACAAATATTTTCCCCCCTTTACTACGAAGCTTGGCCATTTTTCAGGAACAAGCTGAGCAACCGCTAAAGAGTGCATCACAATTCCAGCAAGGAAAAGAAAGGCTAAGCTAAGGATTATCCAGAGAGGAGTGCTCTTTCCTTCATATCCACCGCCAAGGTAAAACCCATAAGCTAAAATAAAAGCAAGGGCAATGAAGGCTAAGAAGCCGAGAGCCCACCAGGCAGACATGGTGTTTGCTGTATACCAGAAGGGGTCGTAGATAACCTGCACGAAGAGCAGGGGGGCTACCCCAAGAACAATAGCCCAAGATAGAGAATTTATGAATAGGCGGGTAAGGGATTGAGAAAGGAGCTTTGCGTTTGGGTTTGAGCTAAACCTTCCATAGAGGATTAGTAAGGCAGAGCCTATAACCAAATTGACAAGCAAGATATGAAGGGCAAAGGTAAGCACCAAAAAGAAATCAAATATGATGGCAGGGCTTGGCAAGCCTGCAGGGTCTCTCATGGCGTTAAGATATGTCCCTATGTTCATGGCACACCCCCTTATTTCTTTTTGTTAACTAAAGTAAACAAGTATTCAGCAGCCGCCTTTCTTTCTTCTTCGTTTCCTATGAAGGGCGGCATGTAGGGGAAGGCAGATAAAGCAGAAAGGAAGGCGTCTATGTCTTCAGGAGACTGAGGAGAAAGCTTTTGGAAAAGGGCTGGCAGAGGTCTTAGTCCGCTATCGGTGAAGGCATGGCAGTTTGCACAGTTATGGAGGGCGATGACCCTTCCCACCTCAAGCCGGTTCTCAGGGGTTATCTTTCTTAAGTTTTCAGGCAGATACCCCAGTCTTGAGAGTAGCCCCTCTTTTTCAAAGGTTTCGACCTCACTTTTAATTTTTTTAGCAGGAAGGTCCTTGGCTACAGCCTGGTTTCCATACATAAACCCAAAGATGATGTAAGGTCTACGCACACCCTCTCTAATTCCTTCTGCGGAAAGGATCCCGATAAAGGTTGCGATGATAAGAATAAGAGAGAGGACAAAATTGTTTAGCCTTGGGATAATAAAGGCTGTGAGTAAGAAGTAGAGGGTTAGAATGGCGTAGACTATTAATGTCACCTTAGCGAGAGCCTGCATGTAAGGTAGGGAGCTCAAGAGCTGTTGGGCAGGGCCAGGAAGCTTCTTGTAATACCAGTAGCCAAAGATTAATCCAAGGATCATGCCAGCTAAAGCAAAGCGGGAGATGATCTTTGTGATTTCAAGCCTTGTTTCTCCCTTTAGGGTTGAAGCAATGAGCAACCCATAGATTCCAGCAACACCAAACATAACAGAAGTTCTGGTAAGAAGTTGAGGGAAGTAGGTGGGGTTGAAGAAGCCGTCGAAGAAATCACCAGTCTCAAGCCATTTGCCAGGTGTTAACTGAAAGGCAAGGATACCGGTGATGATGATCATGCTTATCCAGGCCGCAAGGGCATAAAGATAACCTATTCTTAAGTGGGTTTTCGGGTCAACTTTCCCTAAGGTGTAGTAGTAGGCATAGATGGTTGCGATCTCAATCAAGAAAAAGACCCATTCCGTTGCCCAACCCCAAACATAGTTATGGATTAGGGCTGAGATGCCTCTTGGTGAAGAGACGGTAGCTGAATACCAGATGCCAATTCCTGAAAGGGACCCGAAGATAAAGGCAAAGATCAGTAAGAGCAGGGTAAAACGTTTGATGAAGGCAAAGTACTCAGGGCGGTTCTTTTCTAAACCAATCTTTTCAATGAAGACGGTGACCCAGAGGGCACCCACGGCAAGGTGGGATGGTAAAACATGAAAAGAAGCAATAAGACCTATCACTAAGGCACTGCTTAAATAGGGGACCTCCCATATCGGATACATAGCACCCCCTCCTATAAGGAGTTTTATTAAAAAAAAATAATAATGATATTATTTTTTGAGGTCAAGAGATAATTTTTCGATTTTTCTTAGATTTTTAAGAGCGTTGAACCAAATTTCTTTAGCGTGTTTTCAATAGGATGGCATTGACTTCCTTTACTTACTTATCCACACAATTTTTACTTTCGGGATACCGAGCCTTTCATAGGCTGACCCTTCCCTTACCGCTATCTCAAGAAAGCCTTCGCTTCCAAAGAGGGCAATAAGCTTTCCCTTCTCAGCATAGCCGTAGGATGGGACAAAGGGAACTTCCTTATCGTTTACTAAAACCTTAAACTTTCTTTTGCAGGTGCTTTGATGAAGGGCGGTAATCAAATTGCCAAAGCGGTCAACATCAATCACCGGAACAAGCAACCCATCCTCCGTCTCTACAACCTCAGGCAAAGGAAAAACAACAAGCTCATCTTTTGAGAGCTCCTTGGTAAAGCTTCTTAGGTCTTCCCCTTTTATTAGCCTTGCTACAGCCGGCGCAAAAAGGTCCCTTGCATGAAAGGTTGAGCTATAGGGTGGTTCAAGAACCTTTTCCTTGTCTATCTCAAAGCAGGCTTTTATAGGCTCGTTTTTGATAATGAAGCTAAATAAGCCGTTATCCGGACCGACAAAGGTATGCTCCTCAGTTTGAAGGATTATCGCTTTTCTTTCTGTGCCAACCCCTGGGTCAACAACGCAAAGGAAAATCGTCCCCTTTGGAAAGTATTTATAAGCAAAGAAAAGGGCTAAAGCTCCTTTTAGGACATCCTGCGGAGGTATCTCATGGGTTATGTCCACAAAAACTGGATATTGGGAGGGGTCTAAACCGCAAAGAATCTTTCCTTTTACAACGCCGATATAATGGTCCTTAGTTCCAAAATCGGTAAGCAAGGCTACAACCATTGTTGTTTAAACCTTCAATGGGCTTACTTCCTTTCCTTCGGATAGGGCAAGCCGTGCCTTTTTTGAACGAGAAACTAAGACTTCAAAAAGCTTTGCTTCTTCTACGTCTCCCTGGATTAGAGCAAGGATCGGTGCTGGCTCGCTCAAGGTAAACAACGGAAACTTACCGTTAGCTATGGCTACTATTTTTTTATTCTCCTCCTCGTTCCTTCCAAGGACAAGCCAGGAGTTTTCCTCAATGTAGTGTCTCCCAAGGACAAGAAGCTTTACGGTGTCTGGGGTAAGCGGAAAGCCTCTTTTCAAGATTTCAAGGGTTCTCTGACCGATGACAGGGTCTGTCAAGAGGCATCCTCCGGCAGGGGTTGGAATTTCTTTTATCCCGTATTCTTTGGCAATCCTAAGCTGTTCTGTCCTTTTTCTACCTTTTATGCCTAAGAGCCTACTTCTATCAACAAGCCCCCTTTTTTCCACTTCCGTTTCAGGAAGAAGCTTTGCGGATAGGGGTCTAAGAAGGATCCCTTTTGTGGAAGATTCCTTCTCAATTAGTTCCAAAGCTTGCCTGTTTTGGCTCATAGGTCTTTCTCCAAGAACCTCGCCTGTTGCGATAAAATCAGCGGAAACCTGAGCAAGCATTTCTTTAGCAAGCTTAAGCATAAGGATTTTGCAATCAATGCAAGGGTTAGCAAGGCAACCGTAGCCGTGCTTTGGGTTTTTCAAGATTTCTAAAAATTCCTCGGTTATATCTTTTATTAATCCTTTCGAAAAGCCAAGCTCTTTTATCTTGTTTTCAAAGGGTGCGGGGTTTTCTTTTAAGTGCCAGCCAAAGAAAGGGGTTATAAATCTTACAGCGATGACCTCGACCCCTTGGTCGCGAAGCAAAAGCCCGGCAAGCATGCTATCAAGTCCTTCAGAAAAAAGAAGGAGAGCCCTTGGCATCCTGTTAGACCTTTAACAATCTTTCCGCAAAGGAGAGCTCTTCTGGCTCTCCAAGCATCCTTGCAAGCTCCTTTACTCGCTCTTCTTGACTTAACCTTTTGATCACCGTTTGAGTTTGAGCTTCATCCTGCACCTTCTCTACCAAGAAATGATGATGGGCAAGCTTTGCTATCTGGGGAAGATGGGTTATGCAGATTACTTGATGCTTTTCTGAAAGAGCCCTTAGCTTTTCTCCTACCTTTTGGGCTATTAGGCCACCAACCCCTGCGTCAACCTCATCAAATATCAAGGTGGAAGGCTGGGCAAAAGGCATAAGGGATTTTAAGATCAAGAAGATTCTCGAGAGTTCGCCTCCTGAGGCAATCTTCTCTAATGGTTTGAAGGGAAGCCCTGGATTTGGCTGAAAGAGGATTTCAAGCTCATCAAGCCCAAAGCTTGTTAAGTTCTCAGGAAGCTTCCCTTTTGTTTTTAGGTTAAACACTAAGCGGGCACCCTTCATCCCAAGCTGGGATAGCTCAGCTTCAAGCCTTTCTTCAAGGACTCCTTTTTTCTCTCTTCTTTTTGAGCTTAGTTTTTCCGCAAGGGAAAAGAGCTCATCAAGCAATTTGTCCCTTTCCTCTTTAAGCTTTGTTAGCTCATCCTCCCCTGTCTCAAGGGTTGAAAGCTCTTTCTTTATTTCCTCTTTAAACTTAATCAACCCTTCGGTGTCCAACTGATATTTTCTTTTCAATCGTTCATACTTGGCAAGTCTTGCCTCAACCTCATCAAGGCTTTGAGCATCCTCGGGAAGGTCAGCCAAAAACCTTGAAACTTCCCGCTCAAGGTCTTTTAGCTCGTAGTAAAGGGGTTCAAGAGCTGACTTTCGCTCGGTAAAGCCTGCCTCATATCCAGCCAATTTATCAAGAAGGTTTAAAGCCTGCTTTAAAGGGGTATAAACGCTCTCTAAGGTGGATTGTAGGGCTGAGGCTAAATCTCTTAGGGCTGATAAGTTCCTTAGCTTGTTCTGTAGGGAAAGTAAGTGTTCTTCCTCCTCAGGGTTTGGGTTTAGCTCCTCTATCTCTTTAAGCTGGAACTCAAGATAGTCCTTTCTTAAAGCAGATTGTCTTAGCCTTTCTTCAAAGGAAGCGATCTCCCTGTTTAGGGCTTTATACTTCTCAAATAGCCTTTGATAATCTTCAACGAGGGAGGACAAGCCAAGAAGCGAATCGTAAAGCGTGAGCTGGTTTTTTCTATCAAAGAGGGAGTAGAACTCGTGCTGACTTGTAAGCTCGATAAGCCCAGAGGTTAGAAAAGAAAGCTCAGCCAAGGAAACTGGAGAGCCGTTTACATAGATCCTTTGCCGGCTTGGGGTAATAATCCTTCGCACATGGATTTCTTCTTCAGGCTTAAGCCCTATCTCAGATAAACGCTCCTTCAAGAGCTCTCCGCCAAAGATGACAGCCTCAACCTCTGCTGAGGGGGCGTTTGGTGAAAGGTAGTTAGCCCCTCCTCTTTCGCCAAGGATAAGCATTATAGCCTTAAGAAGGACGGACTTCCCAGCCCCGGTCTCTCCAGTAAAAACGGTAAACCCTTCTTCAAAGGTGAGATGAGCAGACTTAATGGTTATAAAGTTTTCCACCTT
>WYEG01000047.1 GCA_009903935.1 Caldimicrobium sp.
TTAAACTTTACTCGTTGACCTTTGCTTTAGCGTTTCTTTTAGCATCTCTATTTCTCCTTTTAAGTAGTAGTTTGAGAGCAGGGGAGGTGATTAACGGTGCTGGCGCAACCTTCCCTTATCCAATCTATGCCAAGTGGGCTTACGAGTATGAAAAGGCAACTGGGAACAAAGTCAACTATCAATCCATCGGTTCTGGTGGTGGTATAAGGCAGATAACAGAGAGAACCGTTGATTTTGGAGCCTCAGACATGCCCTTAAAGCCAGAGGAGCTTGAAAGCAAAAAACTTCTTCAGTTTCCAACAGTTATTGGTGGAGTTGTCCTTGCCTATAACATCCCTGAATTGAAGGGTCAGCATCTTGTGCTTGACGGGCAGACGATCTGCCACATTTACCTTGGGAAGATAAAGACCTGGGATGCCCCAGAGATCAAGGCTTTGAACCCAAAGGCAAACCTTCCTTCTAAGCCGATAACCCCTGTTTTTAGGTCTGACGGTTCAGGGACAACCGCTATATTCACCCACTATTTAACGCAGGTTTGCAGCGAGTGGGCAAAGGAAGTTGGATATGGCACTTCTGTGAACTTCAAGGTTGGGATAAGCGGTAAAGGAAACGAGGGCGTTGCCAACTATGTGAAAAGAACCCCTTATGCCATAGGCTATGTGGAGTATGCCTACGCATTACAAAATAAGCTTGATTTTGCTCACATCAAAAACAGGGCGGGTAATGTGGTAAAGCCTGACGATACTACTTTCAAAGAGGCTGCAGCTACAGCAGACCTTGACCCAAAGAAGCATTTCTATGCTTGGTTGACCGATGCCCCTGGTAAAAACGCCTATCCTATCGCTGGAGCAACCTTTATCCTTCTTGCCAAAGATAGACCTGAAGCAAGCAAAAAAGCTGTCAAGTTCTTTGATTGGGCTTTCGAACATGGCGACCAGATGGCTCTCCAGCTTGAATATGTGCCTCTTCCCAAGTCCGTAAAGGATAAAATTAGGGCTTACTGGAAGTCACACGGTATTTATTAAGCTGTAGTTTCAATTGTGGGTCCTTGGGGGCTTTTGCCCCCTTTTTTGTTTTTTTGACCTCATGTCCACATTCACCAGTCATTCCCAACAGAATGAGGTGCCTTCCAGAAGAGACCTTGCTTTGCTTGACATGACAGGGATGGGTGTTCATTCTGAGCTCTATCCATGTCACTGCGAGCAGTAGAGAGGGTTCTCTATTGTAATTTTTGTTGGGATGAGAGCCTGCTCGCTATTCTCTTAATGTGACATTTCAAATTAGTAACGACACACAACAATTTTCCTCTTGACAAAAAATTCGTTTCTACTTATATTTTTATTAAAGTAAAGAATATATTGCCAATGAATTTTATTAACATTTTATTTACAATTAGTTAACAATTGTTACTTTAGATTATACATTAATACTGTACAGGAGGTGTTTATGGGATTATTGGATGATGGACTAAAAAAGAATGTCCTTTTAGGGCTTGCCGTAGGGTTGGGGACGAGTGTTGTTGCTCCTTTTGTAGTTCCGATCCTAACAGTTACGACAAGAGCCTTTTTTAAAGCGACCATTAAGAGTGGTCTGCTTTTGTATGAAAAGGGGAAAGAGATAGTAGCGGAAGCCGCGGAACTTGTTGAAGATACGGTGGCTGAGGCTAAAGCTGAGCTTGAAGAGGCTGGAAAGAAATGAGCGAAAAGCCTTTAGCTGAGGTCGTCCATAGCCTTAAAGGAAGACTTCGACTTCGCTTTCTTACAGAAAAGAGGGACCAAGATTTTTTTCAAAATCTTTTGGAAAGTCTTTCAAACATAGAGAGCATAAGGAACATCAAGGTTAATCCTCTTACGGGTAGTGTTCTAATTCAGTATGATGGAGAATTAGCAGAAATAGTCCAAAGACTTGAAGAAAGGTTTGAGATAAAAAGGGTCGGAAAGAATGGAAAGGGGGAACCTCTTCGTGATACAATCTTAGCGGCAACTTACCGATTGGATGAGAAGATCAAGAAGTTGTCGTCTTATCAGTTAGATTTAAGGACTTTACTAGCCCTCTTTTTCCTTCTTCTGGGTTTGAACGAGATTAGAAAAGGGAAATGGAGTTCACCGCCCTGGTATTTTACGTTGATGTCGGCTATAACTTTGCTTAGACCTTCAAGGTAAAAAATGTTAGGAAATAGTTTTTAAAATCATCAAAAACTTTGAAGGGAGGTGAAACTATGGATGAGATGGAAAAAAATCAAGAGGCTCAACCCCATCTTGAAGAAAAAGTTGAGGAAAGACTGGTCAATGTAGTGAGAAAAACCGCTGAGGGCGGGAAAGAAACCGCCTCCATAGCTGGCTCAGTAATTAAAGAAGGGATAATCAAAAGTTTAAGGGGCATCCAGGAGGTAGAAAACGAGATAGTTTCCTTAGCTAAAACAACATTCATCACCACCCTTAAGACCTCTTCGGAGGTAGCAAACGAGAGCCTTAAGGTTACGGAACAGGTGGTAAAGAGCGCAGTTCAGGCGGCTGAGGAAGTTGGAACTGGGTTAGTTATCAGCGTTAAGAATGTAGCTAAAGGGGTCATTTTTGCTGCTGGTGAGTTGGGGACTGACTTGACAAGCGTTGCCAAACAGGTTGTTTCCACAGCAGTAAAAAGTGCAGCCGAAGTGGGTGCTGATGTAGGATTAGTAGCAAGGCGCGCAGCAGAAGGAGTTCTTGAAGCTACAAAAGAGATAGGGGGTAATGTGGAAGAGGTTGCCAATGCTGTCGTAGGTGGTGCTATACAAACTTCAGAAAACATCGGCAAAACAGCGGTCAAGGCTGTCAAGGAGCTACTCCTTGGCGTAGTAGGAGGCGTAAAAGAGGTAGTATCTGCAGCCCTTCCAACCGTGAAAAAGGAAGAGAAGAAAGAAACATAAGTTTTTATGGTCTCAGTCGTTCATCGGCTTAAGGGGCGGGTTAGGCTAAAGGGCAAGCCTCTATACCGTAACAAGCTTCTGTGCTTATACCTCGAAGAAAGCCTTTCCGCCATGCCCTTCGTCAAAAGCGTTTCTGCCAATCCTTTAACCGGAAGCCTCTTAGTCTATTTCGACGAAGCTTTATCCGTTGAAGAGCTTACCTCTAAGGTTGAGTTTTTAATCCTAAACTTCAAACCCATTGAAAATAGTTCTAAGGATTGTCCTAAGAAGGCAAGCTTTAAAAAAGCAAACAAACCTTTGTTTATCGCCTCCTTTGAAACTCAAAACAAGCCTTGGCATTTGATGTCTGCATCTCAGGTTTTAGGTTATTTTCAGGTTGACCCAAGGGCAGGGCTTGATGAAAGGACAGCGGAAGCTAGGCTAAACGAGTATGGACCTAATCAGATACCGGATGTTGAGCCAAGGTCTCGCTGGGAGGTCTTTCTATCTCAATTTAAGTCTCTGCCCATCATCCTGCTTTCCTTGTCATCTCTTTTTTCCATAGCTACCGGCGGGCTTGTTGACGGAATAGTGATCTTGGGAGCTGTGTTCATCAATTCCATCATAGGTTACATGACGGAATATCAATCGGAAAGGTTAATATTTTCTCTCAAAAGTTTGGTAAAACCCATGGCAAGGGTTTTAAGGGAAGGAAAAGAGAAAATAATAGGTGCAGAGGAGGTTGTTCCTGGTGATATCCTAATTTTAAAGCCTGGACAGTATGTTCCTGCAGATGCAAGGGTTGTGGAATCCCATCAGCTAACCGTAGATGAGTCCGCCTTAACTGGCGAGAGCCTTCCAGTGGTTAAGACCTCTGATGTTTTAAGCGCGGAGCCCGGAATCGAGGTCCCTCTTGCCGATAGGGTTAACATGGTGTATGCAGGGACTTTTGTAACTTCAGGCTATGGTCTTGCAGTAGTTGTGGCGACGGGTGTTCATACTGAGCTCGGCAAAATTCAGTTATCTTTGAGGGAGGGAGATACAGAAAAAGCTCCCTTTGAAGTTCAGCTTGAAGAGATAAGTCGGAAGTTCATTATTATAAGCGGAGGCTTTTGCGGATTAGTCTTTGCTTTGGGGCTGGTGAGAGGTTATGGATTCTTCAGAGTGATGAAGCTTGCTGTATCTCTTGCGGTTGCT
This sequence comes from Caldimicrobium sp., assembly GCA_009903935.1. GTDB lineage: Bacteria > Desulfobacterota > Thermodesulfobacteria > Thermodesulfobacteriales > Thermodesulfobacteriaceae > WYEG01. The sequence continues at coordinate 4,082 of WYEG01000047.1, forward strand.
GCAATACCCGAGGGGTTGCCGACTGTCGCCACAACCACCTTAGCCCTCGGTGTAAAAAGGATGAAAAGCCGAGGGATTTTGGTTCGGAAGCTTAGCGCTGTTTATACCTTAGGGGAAGTTCAAGTCATCTGCCTTGATAAGACAGGAACCCTTACGATGAATAAAATGTCTGTAGACAGGGTCTACTGTGGCGGTAAAATGCTCTATCCCGATGACCTTAAATCAGAAGAAAAGCCTGAGTTGAAAGAGTTGTTAAAGGTCCTTGTGTTGTGTAATGAGGCGATAGTAGAGTATAAAAATGGGAAGCCAGCTTTTACGGGCAGCCCAACAGAGGTTGCTCTGTTAGAGCTTGCTCATAAAGCCGGCATTGATATTGAAAAACTGAGAACAGAATATCCTCTTCGTGTTGTGAAACACCGGACAGATAGAAGCCTTTACATGGCAACCGTTCATACCGTGCCCTTTGAATCACATAAAAAGTACATCGCCGTAAAAGGCAGTCCTTTAGAGGTTTTGAACCTCTGCAGTCATCAGATGATTGATGGCTGGATTTTGGAGCTCTCTGAGGAGGATAAGGAGGCTTTAGTTGATGTAAACGAAGAGTTAGCTTATCAAGGGTTGAGAGTGCTTGGGGTTGCTTTCGCGGAAGCTGTGAACAACGACTGTTTCGAATTGGAAAACAACCTTTATGAAGGAAAGAAGTGTAATTTTGTGTGGCTTGGGCTCGTTGCTTTAGTTGACCCGATTAGACCTGGGGCTAAAGAGTTCATAAGAAGGCTTCATGAAGCGGGCATAGACACGGTCATGATCACAGGAGACCAGGCTCAAACAGGGTATGCTGTAGCTAAGGAGCTTAATCTTTCAAACGGAGAACCGATTGAGGTCTTTGATTCTTCAAAGCTTGACCTTGCTGACCCAGAAGTATTATCTGGGCTTAGCAGAAGGGTTCATTGCTTTACGCGAGTAAGCCCAGCTCAGAAGCTTTACATTGTTAAGGCTTTAAAAAGGGCGGGAAAGACTGTTGCTATGATAGGGGATGGGATAAATGATGGACCTTCTTTGAAGGCTGCAGATGTGGGGATATCTTTGGGTATTGCGGGGACAGATGTCGCAAGGAGCGTTGCTGATGTCATTATAGAGGATGACAATTTAGAGAGGCTTTTAGAGGCAATTGAGTTAAGTAGAAATAGCTCTTACAACATAAATAGAGTAGTTCATTACTTGCTATCGACTAATCTTAGCGAGATGATCATTACACCCTTAGCCTTGGGGTTAGGGGCCGGTGAGCCCTTTAGTCCTATACAGCTCCTATGGATAAACTTGGTTACCGATACCGCACCTGGGCTTGCCTTAGCATTAGAGCCACCTGAAGAAGACCTGATGAAAAAGCCACCAAAGGACCCAAAAGAACCGATAATTAGCAATGAAGAACTAAGAGACATATTCCTTGAGTCTCTTATCTTAAGCGGAAGCGGTGCTTCGGCTTATCTTTATGGGCTTTTGCGGTATGGGCAGAACAACCGGGCAACCGGATTAGCGTTTACTTCTTTAACTTTAGCTCAGGTTTTACATACTTTAACCTGTCGTTCTAAGGGCTCTGGTCCGAATCCCTATCTTTTCTTGACGATAGTTGGAAGTTTAATGCTCCAAGGATTGGCTTTAACTTTTCCTCCTCTAAGGTCATTGCTTGGATTAAAAGGTCTAACCGTAGGAGATGCGGTGGTAGCTTTAGGGGGAGCAGTTTTCCCCTTCTTGTTAAACCAATCTTTAAAGAAAAGCAAAACCAAAGATAAGGGTGAGAACCATGAAGAACGCAGACTTCATCTTCAGCTCGGAGTCGGTAACTGAAGGACACCCGGATAAACTTTGCGATATCATAAGCGATGCCATAGTAGATAGGGTCCTGCAGAAGGACCCGCTTGCAAAGATAAGGGCAGAATGTGCGGTGTTCACGAATGTGCTATTTTTAGCCGTAAAGTTTAGCACTGTTGCTCCCGTTGATTTTTCCTATATTGCAAGACAAATCATTAAAGAGGTAGGCTATGCTGAGGGGGATTTCAACGCTAAGACTTGTAGCATTGTGACAAGCTATCAAGAGGTTCCTGTTGATGAGTCAATGCGAATAGATGAATCAACGCTTGAAGGGGATGAGCTAAACAGGGTTGTAGCCCACGACCAGGCAACCGTTTTTGGATTTGCCTGCGACCATAATTCAGCCTACATGCCCCATTCTATATGGTTAGCCCACAAGCTCTCGCGGAGGCTCACTTCCGTTTATCTTCAGGGGCTTCTGCCCTATCTTCAGCCAGATGGTAAAACTCAAGTTAGCGTAGAGTTTAAGAAAGGTGTCCCTGTAAGGGTTCATTCCATTACCATATTAGCAAGCCAAGGGTTGCCACCTCACAAGGGTGGTCCAAGCCCCAAGAAACTTTACGACGACCTCATGGAGTATGTGATAATTCCTGCCTTTCAGGATGAGGAGATAAAGCCAGGTCAGTTTACGAAGATTTTCGTCAATCCTGAAGGTCCGATAGTCCCTGGTGGTCCAAGCATTCATTCGGGTTTAACAGGGCGTAAATTGACGGTTGATACCTATGGTGGCTTTGCCAGGCATATGGATTCTGCTCTAAGCGGAAAGGATCCATCAAGGGTTGACCGAATTGGAGCATACTTTGCACGGTATGTAGCCAAAAACATCGTGGCCAGTGGAATTGCACGAGCCTGCGAAGTTCAACTTAGCTATAGCATTGGTTTACCGGAGCCTGTCAGCATAAACATAGAAACCTTTGGAACTTCAAAGATTAGCGAAAAGAAGTTGCTTAGCTTAGTCAGGGAGGTGTTTGATTTTAGGGTAGGGGCCATAATTAAGAATTTTAAGCTGAGAGAACTTCCTTCAAGGGTGAAAGGGGGATTTTACCGGAAGCTTGCTGCCTTTGGACAGGTTGGCAGGATGGACATGAGCCTACCATGGGAAAGGACAGACAGGGCAGAGGACCTAAAATCCGCCCTGTCTTAAATCAACTTAAACAGGAAAACTAAGGAGCTTCCCCCAAGGAGGGGTTCGGCTAAACTATCGGCAAGCATCTTGCCTATCCTTTTGCCGAAGTTTAAAGAGGTATGAATGAGGTAATCTTCATGAGAAAGTAGGTTCTTTTGGTTTAGAAAACCTACCCTTTCTAAATGTTCAAGTATGGTGGTTGCAGAGAGGGCTTTTTGGTCATACCAGATGATGATGCTACCTGTGTTTGGGTTGTACTCAATGTCCTTTATTCCGTCAAATATGTTTAATTCAGACCTCAGTTTTTCCTTTAAGTTAGCTCTTTTTTTAAACTCTTCGCCCTTAATCTTTAGCCTACCTGGCACCGCGTGGAGGTAAAACATGCCCTCACCCTCCTTATGTAATTTCTTACCCAAACCGTTTTACAGATACTATAGATGGAGATTGTAAATGTTTTATTACAAGAAAGCCTGAGGGGGAGGATACCTTGATTTCAAAATTTATTAATAATTGAGGGAAATAATAAAGAGTTAAAAGAAGTGGCTTCTTCACTCCCCCCCCCAAATTAAATTAATGCTCCACAGGCCCCATCCCTGTGGAGCAAGGCTTAAAGCTTAAAAGTAGAGAATGGTTGATTATAAGATAGTTCATCAACTTCCTGGCAGGATAAAGATCCATCTTCCTCTCATAAAAGGGTTATCTGTGGAAAAGCTAAAGCTTTTGGCTGATAGACTTTTTGCTGATTTTGAGCTGCCAGATGGGATAAAAAAGGTCAGACCCAATCCCATCACCGGAAATGTCGTCATTGAATACGACCCAAATAAAATAGATATTTTCCTCTTCTTAGAAGAACTTCGCTTAAGGATTAAAGATTTAGACATCAATTCATTTCTAAAGAATTAAGCTTTAACAAGCTGTTAAACATTTCTTCATAAAGCTTTAACAAGCTATTCTTAATATAGTCCATAGAATGAGATTAGCGCTAGTAGAGCTTCACGATGTCTCTCCTTACTACGAGAATGAAACCTACTCTGCTATCGAATTTTTAAAAGAATTAGGCATTGATAAGTTTTCCCTTCTTCTTATCCCTAACTTTAGTGGTAATTATCCAATAACTAAGTTCAAACCCTTTCTTACCTATTTAATAGACCAAGGGCAGGAAATAGTTCTACATGGTTTGACCCATAGAGGAAGGGTGTCTTTAACTAAACTTCTTTATACTAACAATGAGGGTGAGTTTTACGCGCTAAATAGAGAAGAGACGGCAAAAAGATTAGAAGAGGCTATACATCATTTAGGCAAACTGAGTAAAAATGTTAGTTTTTTTGTTCCGCCAGCCTGGATAGGAAACCCCTGGCTTGAGGAGGTTTTATCTGCCTTTGGTTTTAAGGGTGTTGCCTACAGATGGGCGATAAAGGTTCTCTCTAACGGGGTCAAGGTCGAGTCCCCTGCCCTAACTTTTAGCAACCGTTTTTTGCTTTCCTACCTTAGTCTAAAAGCATTACCCATCATGAGCAAGTTCACAGAAAAGGCGCATCTCGTAAGGTTTGCTTTACACACAAAGGACTTTCGAGACCCAAGGAAGGTTAAGATGTGGGAAAGGGTCTTAACCTCAGCTAAAAAACATCGGAGGTTGATAAGCTATGAGGAACTACTTAGCGAAGGCGGACCTACATTTGCATTCCAAGGCGTCAAACAAGCCTGGGGGATGGTTTACTAAACTCATCGGATGTCCTGAAAGCTTTACGGAACCGAAGGATATCTACAAGAAGCTCAAAGAACGGGGGATGGACTATATAACCATAACTGATCACGACACGATCAGTGGGGTTCTTGAAATAGCCCACTATCCTGAGGTGTTTATCAGCGCAGAGTATACGGTTTTTGTTCCTGAAGAAAAAACATCTATCCATGTTTTGGTGTACGGAATAGATGAGCATATCCATGAGGACTTGATGAAGCTAAGGGATAATGTTTATGACTTTGTGTGTTACCTTAAAAGGAAGGGCATAGCCCATTCTCTTGCCCATCCCCTCTATGCAGTAAACGGTGGAAGAGTCAGCTTAAGTTTAGTGGAAAGGTTTGTTCTGCTCTTTGATAACTGGGAAGGGATAAACGGCTCAAGGGGTGAGAGGCTTGTTGAGCTTGAGGCAAAAATTGCCAAAGCTTTTTCAGGCTGGGAGAAAATCGCTCAGCTTGAAGAAAAGTATAAGATGTGCGCCTTGAGAGAAAGACCAGAGATAGCTTGGACTGCAGGCACGGACGACCATAGTGGACTTTATGTGGGAAAAACCTGGACTAAGGCTAATGCCAAATCCAAAGAAGAATTTTTAAAGGAAATTAAAGAGGGAAGAACCCAGGTAGGGACGGATAAACTTGGTTATGAGCGCCTTTTAAACACCGTAGGGGTATGCGGTTATAAATTCTTGGTTACCAAAAATAAGATCCCCTCTCAGATAGAAACCCTTTGCGAATGTATGTTCAAGGAAAACAATTCTCTCATTGGCGATTTTTACCTTAAGAGCCTGTTTGGTCTTAATTGTAGTGGAGACTCCTTGTTTAAAGAGGTTTTAAACAGGCTTCCTTCAATAACTCTTCAGAAACTGAGAAATTCTTTTACGCCTGATGCCCTTGGGTTAGCCCTCATCGGTCTTGCTGCTCATTTTATCCCCATTGTTATTCTTTCTGCGCAAAGGAGGGACGAGGTTCAAGCTAAGATGATAGCTAAGTCTCTCGGTATAAACTCTAATCGAGAGTTTCGTCTTGCCTACATTACCGACACCTACTTTGACATAAACGGCGTTGCCAGAAGTTCTCAGACGGTTAGAAAAGTTGCAGAAAGGTTCAACTTGCCGATAGATGTAATAGTGGTTGAATCTTGTTCGGTCGCCATAAACGGTGAAGAAAAAAAATTGAAAGTGCTTCACCCTATCCTTGAGTTTTCAACGCCCTACTACCAAGAGTTTAAGCTGAGAATCCCCTCGGTGATATCCATAGCAGAGCTCCTAAAGGACTATACAGCTGTGCATGTAGCAACACCTGGTCCCTTTGGTCTTTTAGCCTTTCTTGTTGCAAAACTTTTTTATCTGCCTGTTACAACAGCCTTTCATACTGATATTCCATCCTACGCCTATCTTTACACGGGAAGCGAGGACCTAAAGGAATTTTTGTATAAAGCTCTCTCCCTCTATCATAATCTTTCAGAGGCTGTGTTTGTCCCCTCTCAAACTTATGCCCGAACCTTAATAGAAAGGGGTGTAAAACCGGAAAAGATAAGGATTTTTAAACGGGGTATCGACACAGAGCTATTTAACCCAAATAAAAGAGAAAGAAATTATTTTCAGAGGACCTTTGGGTTTACTCCAAGGGGTAGGGTAGTCCTTTATGTGGGAAGGGTATCCAAGGAGAAAAATCTTGATGTTTTTGTTGAGGTTGCAAAGCATTTTCCAGGAGAAACTTTCATCATCGTGGGAGACGGACCCTACAGGGCTGAGGTCGAAAGAAATAGTCCAGAAAATGTGGTTTTTTTGGGCTATCTAAGTGGGGAGACTTTAGCCAAAGTTTATGCTAACTCTGACATATTTTTCTTCCCTTCAGAAACTGAAACCTATGGTTTTGTGGTCCTTGAAGCAATGGCAAGCGGGCTACCAGTTCTTGTAAGCAAGAAAGGAGGAGCAAGCGAGCATATAAAGGATGGGGTGAACGGATTCTTAGCCGAAGACTTAAAAGAATACATCGGGAAGCTTTCTGCCCTTCTTCTTGACGAAGAACTAAGAAAGACCTTTGCTAAAAATTCTCTCTCCTATGTTCTGTCCTTAGACCTTGAGAAGACTTATCTTGAATACTTAAACATGCTCATGGGAGGGCAAAAATCGGAAATTATTACATCCTTTTTCAGGTTTAAACGGGAGGATGCAGGGTATGAAGCTTCTATTATTCCGAGCAAAGGGAGGGAACTCTTGAGTTTTAACGAGATGTTGCAGGATGCGAAGTAATAAGGTTTAAGGGAGAAGAGGAATGAAGTTGATGGATATTACAGCCTACTACCATAACTATAGCGGAGGTATAAAAACCTATATACAGAACAAGATTAAGTGGTTAGAAGATAAGCTGATTGAGCATGTCGTGGTTATTCCGGGCAAAGAAAATAGAACCTACACCGTTGGTAGGAGTAAATTTTATGAGCTTTCCTCCTTTAGGCTTATTGGCGGGTATAGATACTTTAGGTCTATCAAGGAGATAAACGAGGTAATCGAAAAAGAAAAACCAGACATCGTCGAGCTTGGTGGAACCTACATCATAGCTCCCTTCCTTAAAAAGGGTAGTTATCTCCTTTCAATTTTTTATCATGCTGACGCCAAACGCGAGATAGGGCTTCTTCCTCTTCCAGCTACCCTTAAAAGAGAGTTTTTTATGTTTGTCGTAGAAAATTGTTTAAGAAAGGCTGATGTGGTTTTAGCGCCTTCTCAGAGATGTGTAAAGGAATTAAAGGAATGTGGTCTTGAGAGGGTGGTTTATACTCCCCTTGGTATTGATGTAAGCTTGTTTAGTCCCGATAAGCACTCTCCTTTAGTCAAAAGAAGATACGGTATACCAGAGGGGAAGTGTACTTTGATATATGTAGGTAGACTTAGCCCTGAGAAAAGGATTAAAGATCTGCTTAAGAGCTTATCTTACCTTGACCCTGAAAGGTTTCATCTTTTGGTGGTAGGAAGTGGACCGCTCCAGAGGTTGATAAAGTCTGCAATAAAAAAGTATAAGAACATTTCTTATATTCCTTATCTTTCTCAAGAGGAGTTAGCTGCTTTATACGCAAGCTCAGACATCTTTGTTAGCGCGAGCAAGTTTGAAACCTTTGGTTTTTCTTTTCTTGAGGCTCAGGCTTCTGGTCTTCCTGTTTGTGCTTACGACCTTGACTTAGAAACTCAGCTTCTCAAGGACGCGTTAGCAAAAGAGCATACCCCTCAAGCCTTAGCAGAAAGGGTTTTGAATGTCAGCTATCTTCTCGACTATGAACTAAGACAGACTTTAAGCAAGCTGGTGAGAAAGACTTTTACTTTTGATCAATGCTTTGACAGGATATTTCAAGTTTATGAAGAAATTTTAGGTCTTAGGAATGTATATGTTTCCAGCCTAAGGAGGTCCTACAGCATTTATGTCGGTTGACCCTCTAAATCATCTAGTTCGATTTTAGCGATAAAGCCAGTTTTTGGCGGGGAGGCATTAGCTAGCTTTAGCCTCCCTCCATGGGCTTTAGCGATGGTTTCAACGAGGAATAGCCCAAGACCAAGCCCTTTGCCAAGGTATCTTGCTCGGTAAAAAGGTCGGGTAAGGAAGGGAAGCTCCTCTTCAGGGACCCCAGGACCTTCGTCCTCAACTCGGAAGTATATCTTATCTTCGATTTTCCTTGCTGAAACCCAAACCTTCTTTCCCTCGGGAGTAAACTTTATGGCATTCTCTACGAGGTTAAAGAGGGCTTGCAAAAAGAGCTCCGGGTCTACCTTGACTATAAAATCCTCCGTCAAATCAAAGATCAGCTTTATGCCTTTTTCTTCGGCAAGCTCCTCTGTTAAAGTTCGAAGGTCTGCTAAAAGCTCTGAGGCTTTGACTTTGCGTCTTTCAACCTTTAGCTCCTTAACAAGAACTGAGCTCATCTGAAAGAGCCTCTTTACAAGGTTTGAAAGGTTAATAATCCTCTCCACTATCTCAGAGAGCCCTTCGGCAACTTTTTCTTGCGAAGCCCCTTTCTTGACCTCCTCTAAAAGTGCTTCAGCCTTGGTTTGAGCAACAGCAATCGGAGTTTTAAGTTCATGGGAGAGGTAGGATATGGCGAAGCGATACTCCTCTTTGAGGGTTTGAAGGTCGGTCTTATCGATAACATAAACGATTAGAGGATTCTTCCCCTCTACATAGTATTCAAAATAACCCTGCCTGTGTTTGTCCGCCCTTGAGGAGAAGCCATGATGATGGGGTTTAAGCTGTATGCCAGGTAGTAAATTTGTGATAAACTTATCCTTGCCGTAGCCAAAAACATAGTAAGCCTTGCGGTTTTGTTCTAAAACTTTCCCTTTCTCATCGCAGAGGAATATAGGAATGGGTGCCTCAAAAAAGATACGCAGGTCAACCGCTTCAGGAGGAACTATTTTTTGGGTAGAAAGCCTTAGCTTTATCCTTTCAAGGAGCCTCTTTAAAGCTTTGGTCATGAAGGCTCAACTTTAAAGCGATAGCCGTAGCCTCGGACGGTTTCCAAGCAATCCTTAAAAGGTCCGAGCTTTTTTCTGATTTTAGCGATAAATGCATCAACGGTGCGGTCAAAGACTACTCCTTCATCTCCCCAAACGGCAGCTAAAAGCTCATCCCTTGAGAGGGCAGTCCCCTCATTCTCCGCAAGGGCAAGAAGTATCTTAAACTCCATTGGAGAGAAAGAAATGGATTCTCCGTCAAGCAAAGCTTCCCTTTTTAGCTTATCGATGACCAGTTGATGAGACCCCAGTTTGTATGTCATCGTTGAAGCTTCCCTTGGTTTCTCTATGCCCTTAGCCCGGGCTAAAACTTTCTTAATCCTGAGAGAGAGCTCTACTAAACTAAAGGGCTTCTCAAGGTAGTCATCAGCTCCAAGCTCAAGCCCCTTGATCCGGTTCATATCACCTGACCGCGCGCTCAAGATGATGATGGGGGTGCGCTTTAGGCTTTCAGTTTGCCTAAAAAACTTAAGAAGCTCAAGACCATCCCCATCCGGCAAATAAAGGTCAAGAAGGACTAAATCCCAGCCCTTTTTTACCTGAAAAAGAAGGAGAGCCTGAGAAAAGCTGTAGGCTTGGTCAACCTCATACCCAAGCTCCTTAAGATGGGAAGAAACAAGCTGAGATAGGTCCCTTTCATCCTCGACATAGAGTATCCTTACTGCACCCATACTTCTTAACCCTTTTTAAAGATTATCTCGAGCTTCAAATGCTTTCCATTTCTTTTAGCCATAAAATTTACATTCATCGTCCGTAGGTATTCAAAAAGTAGAGCCCCCTCAAAGTCCCTCTCGGGTAGTATATTTATTAACTCTTTTCCTAAAAATTCGCAAAATACATTGCTGTTTGAGACACGAACAACTAAATTCCCTTGAGAGCATCTAACCCAGAAGAACTCTTCAAGCAAAAAGAGAAGGAGCAAAAGCTCCCCCTTAGTCAAAGCACTATCAAGGGCTGTGAGTTCAAAGGTTATTTGTTTTAAGCTTAGCCTTTCTTTTATCAGGCTTATGGTTAGGCTTGGGTCTATACCTTCAAAAACTAAACTAAGGGACGAGCTTTTGTCTTCCTCTTTTAAAGCTAAGAAGGTTTCTAAAAGGAGACGATACCTTCGTAAGGCGAGCTCAACCTTTGCTAATTTTGGTTTTATATCTTGCTGGTCTGATGTGAGAAGAGTTTCTACAAAGGCTAAGGGTGTGATAAGTTTGTGAAGGATTACCTCAAAGGGTATTTGTTCAAGAGTAGGAAGGGCAAAGTTTTCAGCGAGGTTCAAAGCGGTAGCCCTCTCCCCAGATGGTTTTTATGTATCTTGGCTTTCTTGCGGAGTCTCCAATCTTCTCTCTTAACCTTCGTATTAAAACATCAATGGAGCGAGACTTCTTCTCTTCTCCGGTTAAGAGTTTGATAAGGTCTGCTTTTGAGATTATCTCACCAGGTTTTTTAAGGAAAAGCTCCATAATTTTAAACTCGTAGGGTGTTAGCTTTAGCCTTCTTCCTTGAAAGTAAATCTCTTTTCCTTTGGTATCAAGGACAAAATCCCCGACAACTAAAAACCTCTGAGGAGAAAGGTAGGTTTTTGCACCAAGAAGCTTTTCTGCACGAAGCACAAGCTCCCTTGGGTTGAAAGGCTTTGGTAGGTAGTCGTCGGCTCCAAGAGAAAGCCCAAGCACCCGGTCAGCCTCTTCCTTTCGAACGGATATCATGATGATAGGAAGCCGTGGGTCAGCCTCTTTTAGCTCCTTCACAAGGGTGATCCCGTCACCGTCAGGGAGTAGCCGGTCGATGATGTATAGGTCATACTTTTTATCCGAGAGAAGCATTTTTGCTTGCGATAAAGAATGGCAAACCTCAACTTCAAAGCCAAGGGCAGAGAACTCCCGAGAGATAAGGTCAGCATAGTCAAAATCGTCTTCAAGGATGAATACCTTACCAGGCAAAGGTTTTTCCGGTATGCGTATTTGTTTCTACAATTAAAATGTTAACGGATAGTTGTTAATACATTGTGAAAATAAGCAACCAAATATAAAGGTTCTGTTAAAAAAATGTTTTCTACTACCCCTTAAATTTAATCTTAGCAAGGGTAGGAGGTGCACGCCGTGCACTCAACCAAAATTTGCGTGTTTGATAGAGATTTGGCCGAAATTTACAAAGAGATAGCACGGTGCTCAGGGATATTGATCACAGCAAACCAAATGTGCGAGGTCTTTTCCTATCTTTTTGAAGTAAGAGACTCGCTCTTAAGAGAGCATTCTGAAAAGGTTGCCGTGGTAGCCTATATGTTGAGCTTGGAGCTTGGGATACCAGCAA
>WYEG01000027.1 GCA_009903935.1 Caldimicrobium sp.
AAATTTGGTGCTGAAGCCAGAAAGAATTTTTAAGAAAAAAGTGGAGCGCCTAAGATCGTTAATATTTAAGGAATTTTCTTGGTGATAACATCTCAAAGGGATGGATTTTTTCTTCAAAATACCCTATAGCTGGTATTAGATAGAAGTTTTGCCTTACTCTAAGCATTCGTCTTATCATATCTTACCAGCTGATAGCTTGAAAGAAATTTAACTACCTGAGATAAGGCTTGCTCATGAGACTCAGCCTCAACAAGAAAGATATGCTCTGAGGTCATTTTGTTAGAAGGCTAAGCAAATTTTTAAGATAGTTTAAAGCCTTTGGGAGCTCTGCGTATACCTCCTCCGCAATCATCTCTTCGTAAGTATGAACAGACTTATTTCTAAGGTCTATCATCCTTAACCAATATTCATCGTAATCGATAAGCCCCTGCTGGTAAGCCTCACGAAAACATCCCTTTGGAGAACGGCAAACCACTCCGTATCTATCTTCTAAATAATTTTTCAAAGCCTTCCACCCAGTATCTACGGCAATCTCAAATCTTTTTAAGGCAGAATCCCTTGTTATGTCAGTCTTTTCAAGCTTTAGGACCTCCTCAAGTCGTTCTACCGCTTTCTTAAAGTCTTCAAGATGCTTTTCAAATTTTGTCATCTAAGGATAGATGTATTCAACTTTCTCTTTAGCTACCTTTTTAAACTCTTCACTCGCTTTTCTGAAATCAACTAAATCAATTTTGTAAAGAATGGGCAAGTTTTCAAGCTCCTCCTCTATTTGAATTTTAATATGCGATGGGATTTCTGGCCCCTCAATGCCAATGTCTATATCAGACCTTTCATCACACCTTCCGGTCACCCTTGAACCAAAGAAAAAGACCTTATAATGCTTAAGGTCTAAATATTTACTTAAGATTTTCAATATCTCCTCTTTTAGCTTCTCAACCGGATAATGCTCAAGCTTCATGGTTTTCTTTTTATACATTTTAACAGCTTATGGATTTCGTCAAGAATTATGACTGATAAAGCTGAAGCACCGACCATAAGCCAATCGTTAAAGCTAAGAGGGACGGTGTTGAACACTTTAGAAAGGAAGGGCACATACATGGCAAGGAGCATAAAGGTTAGGGAGGAGATAAGGGCAAGAATTAGCCATTTATTTGTGAATAGCCCGAGCTTAAAGAGAGAAGCCTCTTCTGAACGGCAGTTTAAGGCATTTGCAAGCCTCATGCAGATTATGCTAGCAAAGAAAACGGTCATGGCTTTGGCTAAGTCTGCGGTCTTTAGCTGATAGATAAAGAGGAATAAAGCACAAAGCCCTATCCAGAGCCCCATAAGAGGGATAAAAGTTAAGGCATAGCGGTTGAAGATGCTCTCCTTTGGGTCTCTTGGTGGCTTTTTCATGACATCAGGCTCTGGGGGCTCAACGCTTAAAGCCACAGCAGGCGCCCCATCCATGAGAAGGTTGATGAAGAGTATCTGCACCGCAGAGAGTGGGACAGGAAGACCTGCCACAAGGGCTGAGGTTAACCCTACCACCGTCCCAGTATTCCCGGTTAAAAGATAGACTAAATATTTTCTTATGTTCGCATAGATGGTTCTTCCTTCTTCAACAGCGGCAACAATGGTGGCAAAGTTGTCGTCAAGAAGGACCATGTCTGAAGCCTCTTTAGCAACCTCAGTTCCTGTGATCCCCATGGCAACGCCTATGTCAGCTTGCTTAAGAGCTGGGGCATCGTTTACGCCATCGCCTGTCATGGCAACAACATGTCCCCTCTTCTGCAAAGCCTTAACAATTCTAAGCTTGCTCTCTGGGTTCACTCTTGCGTAAACTTCTATCCTTTCAACCCTCTTCTCAAGCTCCTCATCAGACATGGCTTCAAGCTCTGCTCCTGTGATAACCTCACCCTGAGTTAAAATCCCAAGCTCCCTTGCTACGGCTTCTGCGGTAATCTTGTGGTCGCCTGTTATCATAACTGGCTTAATTCCAGCTGTCTTACAGGTTTGTATGGCAGGCTTTGCCTCATCCCGGGACGGGTCAATCAAGCCTAATAAGCCAAGGAAGATTAGCTCGCTTTCTGCAGAGGATGCTGAATAAGAAGACTTTGCTACAATACGATAGGCAACTCCTATCACCCTTAAGGCTGACTTAGCCATACTTTGCGCAGCCTCTAAAACTTCTAACCTTTCAGCTTGGGTTAGCTCGTGAATTTTTCCATCGTAGAGGATGTGCGCGCATTTGTTAAGGATAACTTCAGGAGCTCCCTTGCTACAGATTAAAAGCTTCTCATCATCCAAGCTATGCACTGTGGTCATCATCTTTCTTTCTGAATCAAAGGGTATCTCATCAAACCTTGGATGAAGACTTTCAAGCTCCTTCTTATCAAGCCCTGCCTTTTTAGCTAAAACAACAAGCGCACCTTCTGTAGGGTCTCCCTTTATCTTCCACTTTTTATCCTCCTCTGAGTAGAAAAGCTCAGAGTCGTTGCATAGGACTGATGACTTAAGGAGCATCTGAAGATGCGCTTCATCCTTAGGGAAAGGTTTTCCGTCGAGCTTAAATTCACCTTCAGGGACATATTCAACGCCGCTAACCTCAATGAGATTTCTATTGACCCAGACCTTTTGGACAGTCATCTCGTTTTTGGTCAAGGTTCCGGTTTTGTCAGAGCAGATGTAGGTTACGCAGCCTAAGGTCTCAACAGCATGAAGCTTCCTGATAAGGGCTTGCCTTTTTACCATTCTTCTTACGCCAAGGGCTAAGCTTATGGTGACAACCGCAGGCAAAGCCTCAGGGATTATGGCTACAGCAAGAGCAACACCCCAGACAAACATTTCCAGCACATCGTAGCCTCTTGCAATGCCAACCCCTGAGATGAGGGCACAAAGTATAAGAGCAAAAGTGCCGATACGCTTACTCGTTCTATCAAGATTAACTTGAAGGGGAGTTTTCTTCTCTTCAACTTCACCGAGCATGTGGGCTATTTTCCCAAACTCGGTGTTCATCCCCGTTGCTGTAACAACCATTAGCCCTCGACCATTAACCACGACGGTCCCAGAAAAGACCATGTTATGCCTTTCGCTAATAGGCACATTCTCTTGAGGAATGGGGTCGGTTTTCTTCTCAACGGGGACAGACTCTCCCGTCAAAATAGCCTCATCAACCCGAAGGTTTATAGCCTCAATCAAGCGCCCATCTGCAGGAACCCTATCCCCAGCATAGAGACGGACGATATCACCGGGCACGATATCTCTTGCTTGAACGACGACTTCTTTTCCATCCCTTATTACGCGAGCGGTGGGTGCTGAAAGGGCTTTCAAGGCTTCTAAAGCCTTCTCTGCTCGGTACTCCTGCACAAAGCCTAAAACACCAGCTATAAGGACAATGGCAAAGATGGCTATGCTCTCAACATAATCTCCAAGATAGGCAGAGATTAGACTTGCTGTGATGAGAATGAGAACTAAAAAGTTAGTGAACTGCGAGAGAAAAAGGGCAAGGGGAGACTTCTTCTTTTCTCTTACGAGCTCGTTTGGTCCATATTCCTTTAACCTTCTTTGAGCTTCCTCTGCTGATAAGCCTTGAAGAGATGTACGAAGAGCCTTTAAAACTTCATCAACAGGCAGTTGATAAAAGGCTTGAGGCATAGAATATGTCTATAGAATTGCCAAAAAATTTCCAAGAATTATAGCATGGTTAAAAAAAAAGAAGAGAGGGATTACCAAATACCCCCCTCTCCTTTAAAATTTTAAGTATTACTAAAAAATTGCTAAAATCCTAAGTTGAGCCTTACACCAAAGATATGCCCGGAGTGGTCCTTTTTGTCCTCTTCCCTAAACTTGTCCTTCATCCATTGCCAATCAAAGGTAAGATGAGAAGTCAAAAGCTTTTCCTTCTCATAAATCGGTATAGAAAAATAGGTCTCAAAGACCTTTGTTTGCTTTAGCTCGTCGTTCTTAGAGGGAGACTTCAAGAAAGCATATCCTGCACCAAGGGTAAAATCTTTCTTTCCAAAAAGGCAAAACTTATAGGTTAGTCCCGCTGAATACATGCTTTTGTAGTCTATCTGAGCGTCATCATCTTGGAAGCCAACCCTTGCAAACAAACCAAGCTTATCCTTTATTAGGTCCTGGTCGATAGAGACTCCAAAGCCCTTTAAAGCCTTTTTCTTAGCATCATTCCAATCAGGGAAGCGTTTGTTCGTAGTAAAGCCGTAGACGCGGTAGTTGCCCTCTCCTAAAGGCGACTCAAGCTTATAGCTAATCTGGGTAGCATAGTAGTTGTAGTTCTTTTTGTTAAACCTTGGGTCATCATGCTCCTCAGTTTTGCTTGTCATTCCAAGAAGGGTTATCCCAAAAGGACCCTTCCCAAACTCAAAGGCAACGCCGTAGTCGTAGCTAACGATGTTTGCCAAAGGATTGTTTACAAAGGCTTCGTTCATGAATTGGGTTAGCTCATCGTTTGCAAAACGGTTCTGGTCGATGAAGGCTGTTCCGTCAAGGATGCCAAGGGTTGATTTGAGAGTTGAATTTCCAGGCAGGCTAAAGGTCCTTGCATACCAAAGCTCAAGAAGATGGTCCCTTGAACGGTTGTTTATGTTGTGGAGGTCATCCCTTAAGTCATCTGCGTTAGGGCGAAGCCTGAAAATATCCTTTTTTTCAAACACCTTGTTTAGCCCATTCCCCTTAGCAAAGCTTGCCCTTGCTGAAAACTCGTCTACTTCAGTTGGTTTAAAGCTGACCTTAGCATCTAAAGCAACCGAACCTTTTTCTTCGTCGCGAAAACCGCCTTGGTCCTCTTTAAGCCATTGATAAACGCCAGTGAGATTAGCCTCAATAGAAAGCTTTTCGTTAATTTCTAAAGCCTTAACTGAAAGAGGTAAACCAACCAAGCAAATACCCAAGGCACTCAACCCAAGCAGACTTCTCTTCATACCCTCCTCCTTTAAGATTTATTGATCTTAAAATCAAAAAATCATCGTAGTAATTATACCAAAAATTTAGCTACTTGGTACACGATAAACGAAATAATGTATGCAGTAATAAGCGTAATTCCCATTATCTGTAACACAAACTTTAAGGAGCCGGTTTCTGCTTTTACTGCCGCTGCGTAGGCCATGCAAGGAAAGTATAAAAGAACAAAAACCAAGAAGGCTAAGGCACCAGCTTGCGTAAACCCCTTAGGTAGTTCTGAAACGAGCCCTTTTCCCTCTTCGGGGGCTTCGGAAGAAAGGGAGGCAACACCAAAGGTTGAAGTTAGGTTAAGGACCGCTTCTTTCGTTTTGTCTACAAAGGCTCCTCCTAACTTTAAAACATCCTCTCTAAACGAAGGTGGACCGTTCTTTTCCTCTTCTTTACTTGGTGCATAAATTTGAGCCATAGTGGACACTATAACCTCCTTTGCTGGGAAGCCGGCTAAAAGACTTGCGCTTGCCGCCCAATCGCCAAAGCCAAGCGGTTTAAACACAGGGGCTAAAACATGACCTATCTTCCCTAATACTGATTCTTCGGGTGTGTTTGGCTTCCAAGGTAGGTTTAAGGACATCCACACGATGATGTTAAAAAGAAGGATCCAGGTTCCGGCTTTGACTACGAAGTGTTTAAGCTTTAGCCAAGTGTGAACGGCAAGATTTTTAAAGGTAGGGAAACGGTATGGAGGAAGCTCCATAATGAAAGGCGCGCTTACTCCTTTAAAGTAGAGCTTATGAAGGATGGTAGCCACAAAGAGGGCTACCGCAATACCTAACACATATAAAAAGAGGATTGCTTCAGCTTGGTATTTCGAAAAGAATACGCTTACAAAAAGGGTATAAACTGGTAATCTTGCCCCGCAAGACATAAATGGAATGATAAACATAGTAAGCTTTCTTTCGTAATCTTGCTCCAAGGTTCTGCAGGCGAAAACTGAGGGGACATTACATCCAAAGCCCATGATGAGCGGGATAAAAGCTTTTCCATGAAGCCCGAAGGTCCTCATTATTCTATCCATCAGAAAAGCGGCTCTCGCCATGTATCCGCTTGCCTCAAGAAAGGTGACGATCAGCATGGTCAACCCAATGACTGGCACAAAGGTTAACACAGAACCAACTCCAGTGATGATTCCATCACCTACGAGGGAGATGAGCCAATCTGCAGCCCCCAAGCTTTCAAGTCCATAGCTAACCCAGTTTTTAAATATATCATTTATGGCTTTGTCTAAGAAATCTACATAAGGTCTTCCTACATCAAACACAACCTTGAATGAAAGCCACATGATACCCAAAAATACCGGGATTCCTAACAGCCTATGCAAGACGATTTTGTCAATTTTTTCTGTTAGGCTCTCCCTTCTAACCTCAGGTCTTTCAAAAACTTGTCTTGCAACGCCGGCTGCCAATCCATACCGAACATCAAATAAATAATCCGAAATTTCACTCTCATGCACCCTTTTTAGATGTGTTAGAAGGGCTTCATAATCCTTTGGGTCATACCTAAGGTTCAACTTTTGCAGAAGCTCTTCATCCCCCTCTAAAACCTTTAATATTAGAGCTAAAGTGATCTTCCTTTCCCCGTTAAAATCGGGGTTCAAAACAGAAAGACTTACCCTCAACCTTTCTATCAAAGGTTCTAATTCATCCCCATAGGGCAGTTTTTTAGGTAGTAGCTTATTTTCATAAGCCTGAACTAAAGCCAGCTTTAATCCTTCAATTCCTTGCTCTTTCACCGCAATGGTTGGAATGGCCTTAACCCCAAGCAATTCCTCTAAAAGAGAAACCTTAACCTTATAGCCAAGCTTTTTAACTTCATCAAACATGTTAAGGGCAAGCACTAAAGGCTTTTCAAGCTCCATAAGCTGGACGACAAAGTAGAGGTTTCTTTCAAGGTTTGTGGTATCAACGACGCAGAGGATAACATCGTAGTCTTCAGTGAAAAGAAAATCTCTGGTTATGCTTTCATCAAGACTAAAAGGAGTGAGACTGTATGCACCGGGGAGGTCAATAAAATGTAAAACATATCCGTTGTATTCAATCTTTGCCTCCTTTTTTTCTACTGTAACTCCTGGCCAATTTCCAACTTGAAGCCTTGCCTTAGCGATGGCGTTGATCAAGCTTGATTTGCCCGTGTTTGGGTTCCCTACAACCGCAATCCTTATCTCCTTCATGACACCACCTCCACCTCAACTAATTCTGCCTCCTTCTTTCTTATGGAAAGATGATAGTCTTTGACTAAGACATCGATCGGGTCTCCAAGGGGAGCAACCTTGACCACCTCAAGAACTACCCCCTTGGTTAGACCCATCTCCTTTAATCTTTGTTTTACAGAAGAAGCCCCCTCAATAGAAACTATCTTTAGCTTTTGCCCTACCTTAGCCTCAGAAAGCCTTGCCATTCTTTCACCTCCTGCAATTTTTTATGGTTAAATTAATCCCAGCCAGGACCTTATCTTTTCTTCGATGTTTAAAAAGGCAAAAACCACCATGGGGTCAAACTGTGAACCTGCCCCTCTTCTTAGTTCTTCCAAGGCAGCATCAAAGCTTAGAGGCTCCCGATAGGGTCTTCTATCCGTCATGGCAGAGAAGGCATCCGCAACTGATATAATCCTTGCCCCAAGGGGTATTTCCTCACCCTTAAGCCCAAAGGGATATCCGCTCCCGTCCCATCTTTCGTGATGATAAAGCACCATCTCCATTACACCACCTTTCCCCTGAAAGAGCCTTATGTCCTTTAAATAGTTTGCACCTATCACGGGATGTTTTTTCACTACCTCCCATTCTTCCTTAGATAGAGGACCGGGTTTACGCAAAATCTCATCAGGTATGGAAAACTTCCCGATGTCATGAAGATGCCCTGCTATGTGGATGAGGTCTGCAACCCGCGGAGGAAGCCCTAATTCTAAAGCCAGCATGTAGCTAAACACAGCAACCTTTTCCGAATGGTCTTTAGTAAACGGGTCCTTTGCTTCCATTATGTTTGTCAAAACCTCGCATACTTGATGAACCGTGACCACTAAGGCATCGCAATTTTGAAGCTGAGAACAAATCTGAGATATGCTTTTATCGTATACACAAACTTTGGCTCGCATACCTATCTTACTCTTCGCAGAGGAATACCATGTTTTTTCCGTTTCTTTTAGCTTCATACAGGGCTTGGTCCGCAAGATTTAACAGCTGTTCGAACGCTTTAAGAGGCGGGGCACCACAAACCCCAAAGCTAAGGGTAACCTTGATGAAGTACCCTTCCCAGGGAATAAGATGGTCGGCGATAGGCCCTTCTAATGCGGTCAGCGATCAGGCGTCCTAACTCAACGTCAACGGGTGTGTTCTTTAAAAAAATTAGAAATTCTTCTCCACCCCAACGGACAACAAGGTCGGTTTTTCTTAGATTTTGCCTTATTACACTTGCTACTTCTTTTAAAACTTTATCACCAGCCAGATGCCCATAGGTATCGTTTATCTTTTTGAAGTTATCCAAGTCCCCGATCGCTAAGGTATACGGTGGGTTAGCAAGCTCGCGTTTTAATACCTTTTCCGCAAAATGTCGATTGAAAAAGTTTGTTAAAGGGTCGTATACGGCAAACTCTTTTAGGGTTTGAAAGGAGCTCTTTAAAGGTCGCACCAAAATATGCTTCACATAGGATTTGTCTAAGGCAATCCTACTTTCTCCAACCAAAAGAACGAATTTTTCTGAGGTAAAATCGTGATGGATGATTTCTACTATGCTTCCCTCGCTAATCCCCATGGACTTTAAGCGCAAGGCGACCTCGGGAGATGAGATGCAATGAACCTCAGCTGGCTCACGAATCGGAAAATTTGTAAGAGAGTAAAGAGTTAACTTCTGTTTTCTTATGCTCATGGCAACACCTCCAGGGTGCTTATGGTTCTTTACATACCATTATCTTCATGGCTAAACCTCGGCTAAGAGCGATGAAGGTTTCATCAACCCTAATAATCATCGGCTGACCAGGCTGATTTTTCTTAACTTCCACTGTTTGCCCAACCCTTAAGCCCATGGATTGAACCTTTTGACAGAACCTCTTTCTTCTTCTAAAACAATGTCCAAATCCTCCACATCCCCTATAAGCCTCTACATCCGAACTTTCCTCCGGAAGGACGCAGACCTTGCCTACCTCGCCCTCTCTCAAAAGACCGAGAGGGATTAGATTTTTTTCTTTTTCCATAGGCCCCTGAGCAATCATTGTTGATGCCTTCTCCATCCTTTTCACCTCCATTAAATTGAAATTCAATTTCATTATTATAATCAAAAATCCAAAGCCTGCAACTGTTTCAATTCTACTATGAGCTTTCTTAGGTTACATAACCCTTTTGCATGGCAGAATACACATCTTTCTTTAGCTATTTTTTTGGCAAGGCTTGCAAGCTCATGGGATACACATCCAGTTAGGACTATCACATAGTCGGCGTTAGCGATACTATCTCGAGCATTTTTGCAAATTTTCTCAAAAAACTTGATTTTTACGCCCTCTTCTTTTGAAAATTTTTTAAGCTCCCTTCCAAACCTATTATGTCCACCTATAATAGCCACGGTCATCATCAGCCCCCTTCAGAACTTTGTCTATAAATAGGTTAACAACGCCTTAAATTATAAATTGAAATTCAATTTCAATATACAGCGATAAAATAGTTTGTCAAGCCCTTTTTTGGGTTGTTCAAAAAACTCCCTTACTTCGTCGTGCCGAGCGATAACGAGACATCCCTCACTTTGTTCGGGACGGCGTCCCTAGGGGGAGACCCCTCGCTGACGCTCGGGGAGACAGGTAGAGAGGAGACCCCTCGGCTGACGCCTCGGGGTGACATATGGGGGCTTGTACAAAAACATTTTTCGAACAGCTCCAGTTCTTTTTCTAAAGGCACAACTGTGGATTCCTACGGCCCCCACTTATTTGTCATCCTAAAGCCTGAGCTAAGGGACCACCATTCCTCTTAACATCTCGAGTATAAGTAAGGGACCCCATCATTTAACTACACTCGGTATAGCATCCCAATCATGTCCTACCGAGCGAAGCGAGGTATCACATAAGGTGACCTCTCACTTCGTTTAGGGTGACAAGAAAGCCTTTGGGAGATCACCCGCTCGCCTAAATTTTCCCCTTAAATTTTAAAACAAAGTAATTATAATTTTTTACAAAGTGGCAAAAAATCGCAAAGGAGCTCAGCATGGGACCGTATTTCAAAGATGAGGAAAGAGAATTCCACTCTCTTGAAGAGAAAGAAAAACCCCAGCCAGACCTTTCAGCGGTATTCACCGGGTCTCAAGCCTTAGAGAAGGCTCCGGAGATTAAGGGCGTTCCCACGGGTATTGAGGGTTTAGACGACCTCTTTTTCATCGTTACCCAAGAAAACGGAAAGCTCCAGAAAAAATCTCTAAAGGGCATTCCTGCCTATTCAGTCTTTAACATCACCGGAGTTTCTGATACTGGGAAATCTTTGATGGTTGAGCAGTTTGCTGTGTTTCGAGCAAGTCAAGGAGATAGCGTTGCCTTTATCACGGTTGAGTCTCCTGCTCCCTTTGTGGTAGCTGCATTAAAGCTTCGTGCCCAAGCCATGGGTTTAAACTTTGAAGAGTTTAAAGACAACCTCATCCTTATTGATGCCGCCTCTTCAACAAGGATCCGCGAAAACCTCCCTGACCTTCTTAGCACCCTTGCCTATGTGGTCAAAACCTACAAAGTCAAATACACGGTGATCGACTCTATAACCGGGCTTTTTGAAAACAAAGAGATGCTTGCTCGGGCTGTGGTAAGAAGGCTTTACAACTTTATGAAGAAGTGGTATCAAACTGCCCTTTTTGTTTCTCAGAAAAGAAGCGGGCATGAAGAGCTTACCGCTGAGGCAGCCGGCGGATATGCGGTTGGTCATATCGTTGACGGGACGATGATCCTTGCCAAAGAACTTATCGACTCTGTATACAAGGCAAAGCTCCACAAGAAGCAGATAGGCGATATCGTTCGGCTCTTCCGAATTGATGGCTGTAGAATGTGCGGGCACGACACCAAAACCCGCTACTTAGAAATAACCGAGACTGGTTTAGTAAAGATAAAAGAACCCATAGGAGGAGGTGAGAGGCGATGATAGTGCTAACAGGCGTTCCCCAATCAGAGTCTTTTCAGAAAGACCTTGAGCATCTTGTAAACCGGGTGTTTTTTAAAGCTATAGACCTTCTTGGTGGGCTTCAGAAGCTTGCCGAGTATCGTACCCTAACCTGGCTTCCCAGCTTGGCGAGGGCTGCCTTTGCCGTGATCCTGAGGGAAGAATACATGAAGACAGAGGATGAGATAGCGCAAATGGTGGGGTTAACGAGGAACACGGTAAGAAGCATCCTAAGGGCAGACCCAACCTTGGTGATGGAAAAGCTTAAAAAGCTTGAAGAGCTTGCTAAAGAAGAGGCTAAGGAAATGAAGGTCCATACCGCAGGGGGCATTGCGAAGCTTGCCTACAAGATGGTCAAAGAAGGGCAAGAGGCAGAAACCCTCATGCACTACTGCGGTTTGATGATCGAAGATGCCATGAAGCATTTAGACATCCCTTGGGCATACACTGTTTTGAAACACCTAAAAGGCACAAAGTATCCCATCACTGGACCTGAGGTTCTAAAAGAGAAGCTTAAGGATGTAAGGATTAAAAATCTTCCGGCAACCGAGGTTGTAGAAAAGCTTCATTATCCGATTAAGAACCCGGCTCAGCTTCTGCACGAGATAAAGATGGTGATAAGCACCGAAGAAGGAAAATAGGCTTATAGCTCAACTTTGAACGGCGGATAGCGGTCAAAAACCTCAACTGGTTCATACTCAATATGCTTTAGCACCAAGCCTTGAGGTGGGGCAGGGGGTGGGGCAACTTTCCTATCCCTTGCCTCTAAAATCTTTTCAAAATCCTCGGGAGCAAGGTTTCCCTTTCCGACTTCTATCAAAGCTCCGACGATGTTTCTTACCATGTAGCGCATAAAGCCTCTGCCCGTGATTTCAAACTCAAGAAGATGCTTTGCCTTTCTTGACCATTTGAGCTCAGCCGAATAGATAGTCCGCACAGTGGTTTTAATATCTGTTCCAGCCTTGCGAAAGCTTGCAAAGTCCTTTGTTCCAACGATAAAGGGTAGGCATTCTTTCATGGCTTTGAGGTCTAACTTTTCTGGAACCCAATGGGCATAAAGCCGCAAAAGAGGGTTTCGCACGGGGTAGTTGTAGATGTAGTAGGTGTAAGTTTTTTTTAGGGCTGACTTTTGGGCATGGAACCTAAGGGAAACTTCTTCTACTTGATAGACGCAGATATCCCGAGGAAGAAGCCCGTTTAGGGCTCGGTAGATTATTTCTAAGGGTTTGTCAGATGTGGTGTAGAAGTGGGCAACTTGGCAGAGGGCATGAACCCCAGCATCCGTCCTCCCTGCCCCTTTGAGCTTTACTTTATGCCCCAAGACCTTGGATAGGATATCCTGGATGAGCCCTTGGATGGTTGGACCCTTTGGTTGAACCTGCCACCCAAGATAATGCGTCCCATCATAAGCAATGAAAAGCCGTATATTCCTTATTTTGGGCTCTACTTGTGGCTTTAGAAGCTCTTGTAGCTCTTGGCCTGCTTGCGGCTCTTCTTCTTGCGATTCCTGTAGTTCTTCTAAATCTTTTAATTCTTGTAGGTCTTTTAGGTCGTTGCTCATGGTTTACCTTCCTTAGTTCTTTGAAAATATAATATTAGAAGGCTTTTTGACAAGGAAAGTTTTTTGGGCAATTCGAGCATTTAAGGTCCCCCTACTTTATCCTGCCGAACCACCTTTTCTTGTCCTGCCGAGCGTAAGCCGTGCATCCCTCACTTCCTTCGGGACGGCGTCCCTAAGGAGACCCCTCGGCTTACGCCTCGGGGCGACAAAAAAGAGGGCTCGGGACGACAGCCCCCACCGTGTCATCCCTCAGCACGCTCCCTTTTTTGTCATCCCGAGGCACGCAAGTGCCGAGGGACCCCTCGCTTACGCTCGGGGTGATAGAGAAGGAAGCTCGGGGCGACATAAAATAGCTCGAGGCAACAAAAAATGGCACGGGGCGACAAGAAAAAGCCTCTGGGTGAGCAACCGCTCGCCTCTACAAAACCACGCAGAACCTATTGATCGATTGCTAAATACATTTTAATTATTCTATCTTTTCTTCTTCAATCTTTAAACCAAGTTGAAAGAATGCTTCTTTTATTTTGTCTTCATATTCTGTTTTAAGGATTTCTCCATTCTTGGCTGATATTTCAATCTTTATCTCAACATTAGAGAATTTTTGCTTAATGAAATTTATTGTTTTTACTACATCTGAAAATTTTCCACTTGGAATAGAAAGTTTTAAAGAAAGTTGACGATACTTGGGTATAAACGGTGGTAAGTCTGTTCTCATTTCCCGAGGTGGGCTTGGCTCTTTTATTATCTCAGCAACTTTGCCAGGAGTTTCTGGTTGATATACACCCTCTTTTGGTTTGTATTCCTCTTTTTCTTCTTTACAAAGCTCTTTTTTAATTAAGACCACCGTCTCTTCAAAATAAGGCTCTACATCTGTTTTATAATATTTACATTCTATCTTTCCGTTTTCTAAATATCCAAGTCCAAATTCACCTAATCTTACCCCTTCTTTAATCGCTTTTGCTAATACCTCTTTACTCTTTATTCTTAATTCTCCTGGAATTTTATAAAAGGAATCAAGTATATTTTTTGTTTGGACATAATCTTTTATTTTTAAGTATTTTTCTTTCAATAGATGAGGACTTATTTTTTCGAGAATTTTCCCCTCTTCTTTTAGCCTGATATAGATTTCATCCGTATATTCTTTTTTTCCTATATATGTAGGAGCTCCCAAATCTATTCTTTCAGGCTCATCTTTATTCGGTAAGTATACAATTCTGTATATTGACTTAATTCTCTCTTTTATATCTTCATTAAGGCTTTTGATATTATTTTTTACTCTTTCTTTTTGGTCTGGTGTGAGTTCAAGATTTTTATCCTTCTCTATTTCTTCCCAGGCTAATTTCTTTCTTAACATGTCCAAAAACTTATTTTTTTCTCCCTCCAAAGGACAAAGAAAAATCATAGTATTTCGGTAAACTCGTGGTCTCTCTCCGTAAGTTTCTATAAATTCTTTAATCATTATTGGATTATTGCTTTCCATGATAATAAGCTTAAGTTTTTCTGTGTCTGGTATGTCCCTTGTATGTTTTGGGCAAATATATATATCAAAGTGTTCAGATTTTTTAAATACCTGTCTTAACAAATGCTCTTCTTCTTCAATTAATCTTGTCTCACTTATCCCATCCATCTTGATAAGAAGAATGCGATTAAGGTTAGGCTTATTTGTGAAAAGATATATGCTTTCGGAGTCAGAAAGGTAGAAAAGAGTATTTTTTAGCTTTTCTAAAGCTTCAACAATTATGCTACTTTGAAACTCTGGTCTTGCAACGGAAAGCTTAATTTCACTAAGAGTTGCGCCCTTTTCTGGTCCACCTGAAAAGGAATACATAAAGATAGTGGTCGCAATTTTTGTGCCCAATCTAAAGGATAAATAGGATAATCTAAGAGAGGCGTCTACTTTTTTAGCTCCAGAGTTTGAAGAAGTAATGTCAGCTGCTATTACGCTATCATATTCAGACCCAATATGTTTAATAAGCTCTCTTCTAATTTCTTCGTTGGATAAATCAATGTCTCCAAGGCTGATAAAAGGTAAGTTTGCATCTTTTAAAGACTTAACAACAAGGGCAAGGAGCCTTAAAACTCCTCTTGTTCTCTGAAAGGTTGGGAAAGAGCCCCATCTTTTGTATAAAACATCAATAACCTCTGGTTGAAAAGGATAGCTTGCTTTAAATCTTTGCTTGTATAAAACTTTGTCCATTTTTAGAAAGCCTTCTCTTTCTGCATAATCAGTAAACTCCTGGATAATTTCTTCAGCTAAGCTCTCATCAACATACTTAAAAAGTCTTTTTCTTATCACATGGGCAACCTCTTCGTCTTCAATCGGTGTAAGAACCTTTTCCATCCTTCCAACAAATTTTTGAAGTTGCTGAAACCTTTTTTCTCCTTTTTCATCAAAATGTTCAAGCAGGCTTGAAGGTAAAGTAAAAACTAATACAGCATTAGATAATGTTGACAAAGTCTCAGTAAGCTCTTGTATAAAACACAGGGTTTGGTCTCCTAAAGTAGTATTCCCAACCTTAACTCCATCAGCTTTGATAGTATATTCAAGAACTTCATCCATAAGGATTAATAAAGGCTGATGATTTTCCAATACTTTTCTTAATTTTTCTTTACCTGGTGATATATTACCCTTTAAAATTTCAACTTTATCTGTCAGTTGTCTTTCTATTTCTTCCCACAAGAAAGTGTCTCTTGGGTCAAATGCAGTTCCGCTAAGAACAACTACCTTAGCGTTGAACTCTGTCTTTCCTTTGTGGTATAAAGCTATCAAAGAGTGAGTTTTTCCACCGCCAAAAGGTGTCTGAAGCTGTATAACCGAGTCTCCACCC
>WYEG01000031.1 GCA_009903935.1 Caldimicrobium sp.
TTCGTTCTCCCCTCTTTAGGGAAGCCAACCTTCCATTTTCAAAGAGCACAAAATAATCTAATCAGAATTTTTTCATTGTCAAGAGGGGGAAATTAAGCTTGCTTTATAATCGCCTTAATCTTACATTAAAGGCATGAAGGAGTTACAGCACGAACGGGGATACTACAAAAAGAAGTGGACAGGAAGAATACCTATAGCTCTTGTCTTCCCTAACGAGTATTCAGTAGGGATGTCAAACCTTGGATTCCTCTTCTTGTATCAACGGTTAAACTCCTACGAGGAGATAGTTTGTGAGAGGGTCTTTTTTAGCAAGACTGATAAGCCCCTCTCTATAGAATCCTCTCGACCATTAAAAGATTTCCGAATAATCCTCTTTGCTATTCCCTTTGAGGTTGATTTTATAAACGCTCTCAAAATGCTTTCCAATGCTGGATTACCTCTTTCACCAGAAAATAGAGATCAGATAGTTTTGGCTGGAGGGGTAGCTATCACCGCCAATCCTACCCCGCTCTTCCCCTTCTTTGATGGCTTTTTCTTCGGAGAATGGGAAAAGATGGAAGATGCCGTTGTCCCCCTCTTTCTTGAATGGATAGAAAATAAAGGAAAATTAGTCGAAAGCTTAAACACTCTTCCCTTCTTTTATACTCCCCATCAGCCCAAAGAGGAGGTCAAGGTTGCGAAGGTAAAAAGCGGTTTTAATCCCGTGGTTTCTTACTTAATTTCTGAGAAGGCAGAGTTCAAGAATTCATATCTTATAGAGGTGTTTCGAGGATGTGGTAGAGGGTGCAGGTTCTGCCTTGCATGTTATCTTTTCCGACCACCAAGGGCGGTAGATAAGGTAGCCCTTTTAGAAGCTTGTAAAAACCTTCCAGAAAAAGGCAAGGTGGGGCTAATTGGGCTTGAGTTTGCTGACATCTCATTGCTTAAAGAAATTTGGTCTATCCTAAGGACCAAGTCAGCAACCTTGACCTTTTCCTCAATCCGAGCAGAAACCATAACTGATGATTTTTTACCCCTTCTTTCCACTACAAGGTCGATCGCCCTTGCTCCTGAGACGGCATCAGAAAAACTAAAAAAAAGGGTCAACAAACTCATAGATAACGAGCTTATCTTTAAGCTCCTTGAAATGTTTAAAGCTGTCCATTTAAAAAAGGTTAAGTTTTACTTTATGTATGGTCTTCCGGGGGAAACCTTGGAGGACCTGCAAGAAAATGTAAAGTTTATAAAAAGAGTTGTTAAAAGTAGATTTCCTTACCTCTTCCGTTTTACCTTTTCTCCCTTTGTTCCGAAGCCCCACACTCCTTTTCAGTGGGCAAATCTACCGGAGATAAAAGAGCTCGAAGAAAAAGAAAAGTTTCTTAAAAAAGAGTTAAAGGGCGTGGGAGAGCTTTCCTTTGAGCCTTTGAAATTAGCCAGAATTCAAGCCCTAATTGCACGAGGAAACGAAGAAATAGGGCTTGTTATTTCCCAAAACCTTACAGCTCCTACCTCTAAACTTCTGAAAGCTTTAGAAGAAGCTAAGATGGAATTTAAAGACAGGGTTTCAGAAAGTTTTCCCTGGGATTTTATAAAAACAGGGGTTAAGAAAAGCTATCTTTATGCTGAATGGAAAAAGTCTCTTTTAGGCATTCCCACAAGGGCTTGCAGGGTCGGAGAATGCAAAACCTGTTCAGCCTGTTCTATTCTGGAATCTTGAGGGACTTTTTAAGCTTTTCCAAGAGATAAAAAGACTCCTTTGCTTTTTCCCGGAGGGTCCCGCTTTTCTCTATTTCCTTTCTTAAATCATCCCAAATTTCTGCTACTTCGTTGTAAGGTCCGCAATAAAGTAAACAATTATGACCGCAGGCTAAAGAAAGAATAAACCTTTCAGCAAGCTCATACCCTTTCAAAGCCTTCATGTTTAGGTCGTCAGTCAAGATTAACCCTTTAAAATTACAATACTCTCTCAAGAGCCGAACAATCCTTTCTGAAAAGGTAGAAGGTAGCCCTTGAGCTAAGGGGTCGGAAAGGTGAGTAGTCATAACCATTGGATAAATGGAAGATAAGCTCTTAAAAGGCATGAGGTCTTTTTCGCTTATTAAGCTTTTTCTTGGAAGGTCCTCATGCGGGTCAACCTCAACCCCTCCTAAACCAGGAAAATGTTTAAGGCAGGTTGCTATACCTTCTTCTTCATGGCAGTAATAAAAAAGCTTTGCACACTCTATGACCTCTTCTGGATTTGAGCCAAAGGTTCTTTCCCTGAGAAAGTCTGGTGCTTTTTCATCGGCAAGGTCAACGCAAGGGGCAAGGTTGACATTTATACCTTGGCTTTTGACAGCTTTAGCTAAGGACTTAGCCCATTCGCGGAACGCTTTATCGCCCTTAACTCGCATCTTTCTTGCCATGCTAAGGGGAGAAGGAAAATCTCCTGGGATACGAGCTACCCTTCCGCCCTCTTGGTCTACGCAAAGTAAAAATAAACCCTTTAGGGCTTGTTTAAGCCTCTTAAGATATTCCGAAAAATCGCCTTCAAAATGCCGTTTAAAGAAAATAAAGTTCCTTATGCCTGCTTCACGATAAAAGAAAAACTCTTCCTCTTTTAGCTCCGTTGATGGAGAAAGAATAAAGAATAGCATTGGGTTTAGTTGTGCTTGCTAAAATAACCTTTAAAAAGTTCGATAGTCCTTTCTATGTCCTCAAGGGTGGTGTATCTTCCAAGGGAAAATCGGATGGTTCCAATGGCTACATCTTCTGCAACTTTCAAGGCTGAAAGGGTGATTGAACCCTTTCTGTCATGGCAGGCGGCACCAGTGCTTGCACAGACTTGGGGTATAGCTTGGAAGATATCTTGAGCAGAGACACCGACAAAAGAAACGGTCAAGGTGTTAGGGAGCGTTCTATCCTCAAGCCCAAAGCGGTAAAGCTTCGGATAAGCGGATTTTAACCCTTGATATAGTTTTTCCCGAAGGAAGGTTAGCCTTTCCATCTCAGCAGGAAGGTCTCTTTCTGCAATTTCGCAGGCTTTGGCAAGGGCCATGCAAAGGGCAACGGGCTCTGTGCCTGGTCTTAAGCCCCTTTCTTGACCTCCGCCGTAAAAAATGGGCTGAAGCTCAAGCCCTTCCCTGACAAACAGGGCACCAATGCCCTTTGGAGCATAAAGCTTATGCCCAGAAATAGTAAGCATATCGCAGGATAGCTCAACGACTGAGACAGGGATCTTTCCCACAGCTTGCGAAGCATCGGTATGAAAAACAACTCCATACTCTTTGCAGAGCTTGGCAAGCTCTGGGATAGGCTGAATGGTTCCTATCTCGTTGTTTGCAAGCATAACGGAAACTAAAGCCGTGTCTTTCCTGATCTTTCTCTTTAGGTCTTCTACCTCAACATACCCTTCGGGGGATACTCTTAGGAAGTCGATAGAATAGCCCCATTCCATAAGCTTAACTGCAAGATTAAGGATAGAAGGATGCTCAAAGGAAGAGACGATCAAATGCCCCTTTTTACCCGTTTTAAGCTCATAACTTCTTAAATAACCAAGGATGGCAAGATGGTTTGATTCCGTGCCAGATGAGGTAAAGATTATCTCATCCTTTTTGGCTTGGATTAAGCTTGCTACCTTTTCTCTTGCAGAATCTAAAGCTTCTTTGGCAAGCTTCCCTAAGGCATGAGCAGAGCTTGGATTGTAAAAAACTTCCTCTGCATAGACCCTAAAGGTTTCTCCTACTTCGGGTAGAACAGGAGTCGTGGCGTTGTAATCAAGGTAGATGTATTCCCTTTTGAAAGTTAGCATAGCCTTTCCTCAATTTGATTTTCAGTTAAAATATACTAAAGTTCGTGCAAGATTTAAAGGGTTTTTAGATGCCAAGCTATCTTGAACTTCTAAAAAGGCTACCCAAAACAAACTGCAAAGAGTGCGGGCTTGAGAGCTGTTTGCTCTTTGCCCTGAAGGTTTCGGCTGGAGAAT
This sequence comes from Caldimicrobium sp., assembly GCA_009903935.1. Lineage (GTDB taxonomy): Bacteria > Desulfobacterota > Thermodesulfobacteria > Thermodesulfobacteriales > Thermodesulfobacteriaceae > WYEG01. Next base: position 3,944 of record WYEG01000031.1, read on the forward strand.
GGGACATCTCAAAATGTCCCTCTCTTCCAAAAGAAGAGCTTGCCGGTAAAGTAGAAGAAAGGATAACTTTTAATCAACTCTTAGAAAACCTAAAGGAGCTTAAAGAGAGGTTTAAAAGGCTAAACCTACGAGAAGTTGCCCATAACTTAGGGGCAAAAGTTGAGCAAAATCTTGCAGTCCTTCCTTATCTTGACGATGAGGTCTTAATCGAGCTCGATGCTAATGGCTATCCGTTAAGTTTAAAAAGTCAAAAAGGCTTTGAGCCCGACCCACGAGACGAAATCTTGCTCATGAATTATTTTCTCTATAACGGAGATAAGCCCTTATCTCAAGAATTTGTGGGGCTTGAATCCTTTCCTCATTCTCTATCAAAGGTGGCAACGCTAAAAAGATACGCTGAGGAACCTTTAGCAAGGCTCTTTGATGAGAAAAGGGAAGCCGTTTTAGAGGCGCTAAAAAGCTTCAAGATTTCTCAATTAAAAGTATCAAATTCTGGGATTAGTTTTATAGTTTATGCCCTTCCAAGGGTCCCTCTTATGGTCAACTACTGGGCTGGCGACCCTGAAGAGGGATTAAGCTCTTACTGCAAAGTCCTCTATGATGCCTCTGCCATCTCCTACCTTGACCTTGAATGTCTTGTCTTTCTTGCCGAAAGATTAGCAGAAAAACTTTGAGTATTGAGGCTGTTCAAAAAAGTTAATCCGTCCTACTGAAATATAGCGAGGTATTCCTCACTTCGTTCGGGACGGCGTCCCTAAGGAGACCCCTCGGCTAACGCCTCGGGGCGACAGCAGGAGGGCTTGCACAAAAACATTTTTAGAACAGCCTCCTTTGAGTATTGACGCCTTAACCATTTTTGTTTATCATTGAAAATATGAACCTGACGAGCAAACGGGCAGTCCTTCAGAAGATTTATTTTCCTTTTGCCTACGCTCTTTTTAAGCTTAAAGCAAGCCCTAATGTCCTCACCTTCCTTTCGCTTATTTTAGGGACGGCTTCTGCCCTTGCTTACTACTATGAATTTTTGCTCACCGCCTTCTTTTTGCTTTTAATCTCTGGACTTTTTGACCTTGCTGATGGGGAGGTTGCAAGGCTCTCTGGCAAAACAACTAAGTTTGGCGCGGTTTTTGACTGGGTGGTTGATAAATGGGTGGATGGGCTTGTGCTCGGCATAGTCGGCTATTATTATGCAAGCCCTACCTGGGCAACCTTTGCTGTAACCCTTTCCATGCTTCATTCTTTTATAAAGCCAGTGGCTTACGCTGAGATTGGCTTTGCGGAAAGGATAAAAGGCAAGATCTTTGACCCCTTAGAAGGGAAGGGCTTTTTTGGGAGACCGGAAACTCATGCTACCCTTCTCTTTTTTACTCTACTTGAAAAGATTGAAGTTGAAAGTGCTTTAGAGGTAGGTATAAAACTCATCGTTATCTTCACTTCTTTATCCCTTATTCATAGACTATACTATCTTTATCTTAACTATGGAAAGGTCCAAGATGAATAGACCGCATGTGATCGTGGTTTCAGAGGTTACGCTTGACGGAAAGCTCACACTTTATCGTGGGGCTTCAAGCAAAGAGTTGATGAGCCTTATGACAAGGGATGTCTACGCTTATCTTCATAGCATAAGGGCGCAAGTTGATGCCATCATGGTTGGTTGTGAGACAGTGCGCACTGACGACCCAAGCTTAACCGTTCGATATGTCCAAGGGAAAAATCCAATCAGAGTAATCCCTTGCTCCACAGCAAATGTCCCATATAATGCGAGCATCTTCTCTAAGGACGCTCCAACCATCATCGCTACTACTAAAAGAGCCCCTGAAGAAAGGGTAAAGAGAATAAAGGAGCTTGGCGCCGAGGTTATCTTTGCAGGGGAGGAGCTTGTTGATTTTCCCTATCTTCTATCTGAACTCTGGAATAGGGGTATAAGGAAGCTTATGGTTGAGGGAGGTGCTTCCATCAACTGGGAGTTTGCAAGGCTTGGGTTTATAGACGAGCTAAGGATAATTCATTTGCCGGTTATTGTTGGCGGAGAAAATGTTCCGACCCTTGTGGGAGGGGAGGGGTTTAAAAGCCTAAAAAAGCTCCTTAGGTTTGAATTTCAAGGGCATAAGGTTATCGACGGCTTCCTTATCACTGAATGGAAAAGAGTTTAATAATCCCTTAGCCAAAGGGACCATCTAAGGCTAAAGCATAAACCCTTTCAACATCCTCTTTTGTAAACTCCTCTTCAGCCTTCCAGAGGAAAAGGATCTTGCAAGCCCTTTCAACAAGCGCTGGAATATCCTGGGAGCTAACTCCAATCTCTTTTAGCGAGAGGGGTAGTTTAAAGTATTTATAAAAGCTTAAAAGGGCCTCAAGTCCTCGCTTACTTAAATCTCTTTCTCCTTCGATACCAAAAACATCGCTAAAAAACTTTCTCACCCTTTGGTTTCGATGATAAAGTCTAAGGTAAGAAGCCATAAGGATGGCTAAATTTAGCCCGTGAGGAGTGTCGAAAAGCCCGCTTAGGGGATGCTCAAGGGAATGGAGAAAGAACCTGTAAGCCCCAATGCCTGAACGGATAAGCCCTGATAAAGCAAGCGAACTAATCCAAAAGATGTTTGCCCGGGCATCATAGTTTTCTGGCTCAACGAAGGCTATCTTACCCCAGTGAATAAGTCTTTTCATGAAAAGGACGGCAAGGTCAAAGGGTAGGCTTTCAGTAAAATGTTTGCTGAAATGATAAAACTCAAAACAATGGGAAAAGGCATCCATCACTCCATAGGCTGTGAGGTCTTGGGGCACGGTATAGGTCAAGCTGGGGTCAATAAAAGTGTATTTGGGAAGTAGGGAAGGATGCCTTATAGAAAGCTTTAAGCCCAAGTCCTCGTTTACGATGACGCTCACATCGTTTAGCTCTGAACCACTTCCCGCAATGGTTGGAATAGCAACGATAGGCAATGCCTTTTCAGGGATTGTTTTCCTTTCGAAAAAGTCCCAAGGGTCACCGGAATAAAAGTATCCACAAGCCAAAGCCTTTGCGGTATCTATGACACTCCCTCCGCCAAGGGCAATCAAAAAGTCGGGTTTAAAATCCTGGGCAAACTGTATGCCTTCCTTTACCTTGGAAAGAGGCGGGTTAGGCTTAATTCCAGAAAACTCTTGAAATTCTATGTTTGAAGATTTTAAAGATTGGACCAACTTTTCATAAACTCCAACCCTCTTTGCCTGAGACCTCCCGTAAATTAAAAGACATCTTTTCCCAAGAGTTGGTAGAATTTCAGGAAGTTTTTTTAAAGAGTTTTTCCCGAAAAAAACTTGCACGGGAAGAGTAAAGATAAAATCCTTCACTGTTAAAAAAACGGGGGCAAAAGCCCCCTAAGAAAGGTTAGCTTCCAAAGATTTCTTTTCTTCCGCGGATGATTTCTTCGACGACGGACGGGTCAGCAAGCGTAGAGGTATCGCCAAGGTCGTCGTAAATACCTGCAGCAACCTTCCGCAGGATTCTCCTCATGATCTTCCCAGACCTGGTCTTGGGTAACCCTGAAACAAACTGAATAACATCCGGTGTAGCCACAGGTCCAATGACTTTTCTTATGTGATTGACAAGGGCTTTCCTGAGCTCGTCGCTTGGATGGTATCCTTCCTTAAGAACGATATAAGCATAAATAGCTTCACCCTTTATATCATGAGGCATACCAACTACTGCTGCCTCAGCTACCGCTGGATGAGCCACAAAGGCCGATTCAAGCTCCATGGTTCCGATACGGTGACCGGAGACATTGATGACATCGTCAAGCCTACCCATGATCCAAAGATAACCGTCCTCGTCTTTTCTTGCTCCGTCACCGGTGAGGTAGTATCCAGGGAACCGGCTAAAGTATATCTCTTTAAACCTTGCTGGGTCTCCCCAAACACCGCGAGCTATACCCGGCCAAGCCCTCTTGAGGCAAAGGTGCCCCCCTTCGTTTACATCAGCCGGCGTCCCATCTCCTCTAAGGATTACTGGCTCAATTCCTGGTAAAGGTAAAGTTGCGGAGCCTGGCTTTTGAGGGATAGCATAGGGGAGGGGTGAGATGCAGTGCCCGCCCGTCTCTGTCTGCCACCAGGTATCAACAATAGGAATCCTACCTTTACCTATATTCTTGTGATACCAGACCCAAGCCTCGGGGTTGATGGGTTCACCTACTGTGCCAAGGATGCGAAGCGTCGAAAGGTCATACTTAGCTGGCCATTGTTCACCTTCCCTCATCAAAGCCCTGATTACCGTTGGTGCGGTGTAGAAGATGGTTACCTTATAGCGGTCGACAAGCTCCCACCACCTACCAGGGTTAGGATAGGTTGGAACACCTTCATACATGAAAACCGTCCCTCCAAGGGCTAAAGGTCCATAAACAATGTATGAATGCCCAGTGATCCAACCGATGTCCGCGGTGCACCAAAAGATGTCTTCAGGCTTTAGGTCAAATACCCATTGGGTAGTATGGGCAGCATAAACCAAATAACCGCCGGTTGTATGGTAAATTCCCTTTGGCTTACCAGTTGAACCTGAAGTATAAAGAATGAAAAGGATATCTTCAGCGTCCATCTCCTCATATGGACAATACTTTTCAAAATCTGGGTTCTTCTTAAGCTCATCGTAAAGGATACCCCTTTCGTCAGAAAGGGTGATTTCCTCACCAAAACGGTTAACGACGATGTATTTTTCAATGCAATCACATTCCGAAATAGCAGTCTCAGCGTTAGAAAGGAGGTTTATCTTTCTTCCACCACGGTAAGTTCCGTCAGCAGTAATTAGAAGCTTTGCTCCGGCATCAAGGATCCTTGATTTTAAAGCCTCAGCAGAAAAACCACCAAACACTACGCTGTGAATTGCTCCAATCCTTGCGCAGGCAAGCATGGCAGCTACGGCTTCAGGCATCATCGGCATGTAGATGGCTACTCGATCACCCTTCTTCACCCCAAAATGTTTAAGGATGTTTGCCCACCTACAAACCTCATCAAAGAGCATTTGGTAGGTGTAGACCCGAACATCCTTGTCTGGCTCGCCTTGCCAGATGATGGCTGCCTTGTTTTTCACCTCAGGATTGGCTAAATGTCTATCAAGGCAGTTGAAGGCTGCGTTAAGCTTTCCGCCTTCATAGAACTTAATTTCAGGCTTTTCAAAATCCCAATAGCAAGTCCTCTCCCAATACTTAAACCAGGTGATAAGCTCCTTTGCTCTCTCAGACCAAAAGCCATCTGGGTCCTCAAGGGAATACTTATAAATTTGCTCATACTGATACCTACTCGAAATGTAAGCCTGGTCCTTCCCTTCCTGTGGGGGATAAAAGATACGTTCTTCCTTAAGAAGGGCTTCAATATCCGCCATAGGTCAACCTCCTTAGAAATTTTAATATGGCAAATTATAAAAAATTTGAAGGTTTGTCAAGAGAAAAGATACAATAATTTCTGGCAAACCTTCCTCAGTATGAGAAAATTTTCCCTATCAAACTTCACCTTTTACAACTGTCTTGTGAAAAATAATTTTAGGTCTATTAAAAAAAACTAGCTCTTGCGTGTCTTTAAAAGCTGTAATATCTCTTCCTTGATTTCGTGAATTTTTTCTTTTATCAAAGCTTCATCGACCGTTAAGATTTGATGGTTTCTCATGATGAACTCGCCGTCAACCATTACATCAGACACTTGACCAGCCTTTGCGCTGTAGACAAGAAGAGCTAAAGGATTGTAGTCTGGCTGAAGATTTTCTTTCTTTAGGTCAAGCACAGCAAGGTCTGCTCTATAACCTGGAAGAAGCTTTCCCGTGTCTGAGAAATTGAGGGCTAAGGCACCATTTTCTGTGGCCATAGCAAAGACATCTTTTGCGGAGATAATCGCTGGGTCCTCGGCTAAACCTTTGTGGATCAAAGAGGTGGTTCGCATCTCCGAAAGAAGGTCTAAGTCGTTGTTGCTTGCAGGACCATCCGTGCCAAGAGCAACGCAAAGCCCTGCAGAGAGCATCTTAGGAATCGGCGCAATCCCTGAGCCAAGCTTAAGGTTACTCTCCGGACAACTTGCAACCTTTGCCCCTTTCTTGGAAAGAATTTCAATCTCCCTCTCTCCGAGCTTTACACAATGCACAGCCAAGAGCTTTTCGTTCACACCTCCAAGCTCATCAAGTAGCTCTACTGGATGCTTCCCATATCGCTTCTTTATTTCGGCTATCTCTTCAGAGTTCTCAGCAAGATGAATGTGAAGAGGAGCGTTGTATCTCTCAGAAAGCCTTACACATTTTTTAATAGTATCAGGGGAGCAGGTGTAAAGGGTGTGGGGGGAGACGGCGATTTTTATTTTAGGATGGCGAGAAAACTCCTGAAGAAGCTCCTCGGTAAGTTTAAGCCCTTTTTCTAAAGGACCATACCCCGGAGAAGGAAAGTCAAAAAGCCCTTCCCCAAGCAGGGCTTTAAGCCCTACCTCTTCAGTTGCCTTTATAACTTCTGGCTCAAAAAGATACATATCACAAAAAAGCGTTATCCCTGAGCGGAGCATCTCAATTAAGGCAAGCTTTGTGCCCCAGTAGACCCACTCCCGTTTGATCTTACTTTCAACCGGCCAGATGTATTCCCTAAGCCAGGTCATAAGAGGTAAGTCTTCAGCTATACCGCGGAATATGCTCATCGGAGCATGTGTATGAGCGTTCACTAAGCCAGGAAAGATAAGCTTATGCTGAAGGTTGACAATTTTGTCGTTAGGATAGCGAGCTAATATTTCGCGCTGAGGTCCCACATCAAAGACCTTCTTACCCTCGATTACAATGGCTCCTTGATGAATAGGAGGATGCTCTGGTGAAGTGATTAGCCAATCAGCACAAAGAATTAAACGATGCTTCATACAATAAAGTTAACATAAGATAAAAGGAATTGTCAAGCTAAAACTTTTAAAGACTGAAGGTAGCGGGGTGATAGCCCCTGCTACCTTGAGAAAAAGAGACTTAACCAAGGCTATTGAGTTGTTGCGTTGCCTTGACCAGGTTGTTTATGGATCCGTTTTTGCTCTTTCTTCTGCTCCCTCTTCTGCTCTTTTTTCTGCTCTTTTAGCTCTTTGTGTTCCATAATTCTCGTTTTATTCTGGGCTTCCTCTCTAACAGTCTGCCCAAATTCGCGCTTCTCTTGTTTAGCCTCTGGTTTTGCTTCTCCGCTTACTTCTTTGCCTATTCCAGCCCCTTGATAGGGCTTGGGACCAGCAGGACCTCCTCCATGAGGTCCCTTAGCATAGACTGTAGAAAAGCTTAACAAAGAAACACCCGCTAAAAGCGCTAACACCCTCTTCATAGCTCATCCCTCCTTTGTTTTTTTAAAATAGTGAATGCAAAAATTATGCCTAACTTTTTAAAATAATTTCTACTATGTTTTCCCGAGCGTTGCAAAGGTGCTCGTCGCATTAAAGCTTGGACGACAAAAGCTCGAAGAACATATGCGAGACAACTTTATCCGTTTCGACACAAAATTGTAAGATTATTTTTTATGCTTTAGGACAAATTTGATAGTTGATTTTGGCGTGAGATTGTGCGTTTTTTATAAAGCTTTCTAAGAGCTCAATATCCCTCATATCCTTTTCTCGCAGGGCTAAAAGCTTCATCTTAATTATACCTTTTGGATGAAGCACCTTTATTTTTCTATTAGGCACAGTAATGGCAAAGAATAGCTCTTCTTTTAACCAATCATCTTGGGCAAGAAGGATATCAAAGCGAAAATCCTCTTTTCTAACAGCAACATTGGTTATCTCTAAGCCTTTCCAACCTTCTATGGTGTAGTGGTGTTTTTCAAGAAGCTCAAGTAAATCGTTTATCTGCTCTTCGTCAACTAAAATATCAAGCTCTCCTGGTGTGGGTTTTCTCTCTTTCACCCAAAAAGCTACTCCCAATCCGCCAACTATGGCATAGTCAAAATCAAAGATCAGGTCTAAAAATTTTCTAACAAGTGGGGTTTGTATAAATTGGTCAAAATATGATTTAGTAGTTAAGTTGATTGTATGAGTGGACAAGGAACTCCCCTTCGGTCAAATTACTGTGAGGTCACGCTAAGCTTCCTTCATGCCCCGGCAAGCCTTCCACTCAGTTGCCCCAAGCCCCTTTTGTCTCCCCAGGCCCCCCTTTGTCCCCCCGAGCGCAAGCGAGGGGTCTCCTCTTAAAAGTCCAGTGTTCCTCTAACCGAAACTTCAAAAAGTATACTGATAAACATTCCTAACCCAGTCTTTTAAAGTATTACATCCTTCGCAGTTTGACCTTCCTTCAGGTGGCGTATCTAAGGAAAGGATTCCAAACAGGGTTTGGCATAGGTTTTCTACCCATTCGTTATCCATAAGCTTTACTGGCACGAGGGTTGGGTTAAAGCCAAAGAGGAACTCCTCTTTGGTTCGGTATAGTATGACCTCATCATTAAGGTTTTTATAATCTGGGTCAAAGTATACTAAAGCTAAGCCTACAACAGGCTTTCCCAACTTTTTGTTAGCTAAATAAGCATAAGCGTTAAGTTGTGCCGAATAATGAGGTCTCAATTTTGCTTGGTTTTCTGTTAAAGCCGCGGTTTTATAATCAATAATAAACCAAGAGCCATCAGAAAACTCTATAATTTCGTCAGCTTGTCCTTTTAAAAGGCATGCTCCATTAAAAAGAAAAACCTGCCAGATAGTGGGTTTTATTAATCTAATATTGTCAAAATCAAGGTGGGGATAATATCTCTTCAATTGATTTAGTATCCAAGTTGGTAGCTGGTTTAATACCTGCACATGCCATTCAACCACATCTTTAACATATTTATCGGTTATGTTAACGATGCCTGCCTTTGGTGAGTGAAAAGGATGTTTTTCTTTAATCGGAAACTTTTTAGCAAACCAGAAGCACCGAGGACAGAAATCCTCAAGAAGTGGTTTCCCTATTTCACTTGGACTAAGCGTGATTTTATCAGCTGAGGGTTTAGATTGTTGCTTTTTAGCCATACTATTCCTCCTTGCTAAATTAAGCAAAGCTTGTAAATCCTGTTTCATATAGTTGTCTCAGCATAGTAAGCACCTTTATAGCAGTTCTTGGGTATTTGAATTTATCAATAATAGGTGTATTTTCTGTTTTGCTTGTTTGTTCAGTCTGATGAGCCTCGCTTGTTGACTCTGGCAACTCTTCGGTTGTACGATTCTGATTTTCGTCTATTGTCTGAGATTCAGGATTAGCCTCTTTAGATTCATTTTTGCTTCTGTTATTTAGTTCTGATTTTAGTTTTTGAATCACATTAGTTAAATCTTCAATACTTGGTCTTTTCTTTTGATCAGTTAATATTTCCCAAATTTCGTCTACCAAGTCATCAAATGTTTTATTCTCAAATTCTGCAGACTTTCCCAAACACCAATTTAAAACTAACCATAAAGGTCTTTCTAACTTCTGTCTTGGACCATGGAACTTAGGTAAAACTTTCATTAATACTGCAAAGTCTAAGGCATCCTTTTTATCTAACTTTCCAACTACAACAGGTGCACTCGTTGCATATTTAACAAACAATCCAATCTCATCTAAAACTCTGTAACCAAAATGCAGGTTGTAGGGTTGAAGTATTTGATTGAGTTTGCTAAGTTCACCTTTTATTTCTTGTTCTAAAACATTTATAGCATTTTTAATTTCACTTTTATCTCCTACGGCTGCGCAAAACTTTCCATTATTTCTTAAGTCGTTTAGGAGTGCATTTCTAAGTTTTGTAAGCTCATCTTCCGATATGTTATTCTGTCCTTTTTGCAAACTTGCTAAATAACTATTAAAATTAACATCTCTAAATTCAATCGTAAAAGCTCTATCTAAAACCTTTGGACTAAACATATAGGTTGTTTCATCTATATTAACTGAACCTATAATGTAAAGATTAGGTGGTAATTCAATTTCTTTAGGTATTTCGTCTCCATTATTATCTAATAAAACTTCTTCAGAATTATGAAGTTTTATTGTTTCTTTTGTCCAGTAGTTATCATCTCTTCCTGATTCTAAAACACTCAGAAAAACAGCAAAATAATATTCTACATGTGATAGGTTCATTTCATCTAAGATGATAAAGTATGGACTCGCATCTTTTTTATTTCTATTATAATCTTCCATAGCCTCCAAAATAAAATCCAATAATGGCGTTCTTTCATATCTTCTTGTAATAGGATTGTAGTAGCCAAGTAAAGCTTTGCTATCCCTCCAATCTGGTCTTACTGGAAGGAAAAGATGCGTGCACTTACATTGGTTTTGATTTTCAGAACTTGTTTGAGCAGTCTGAGTATTTTGCTTGTCTTGAGGATTACAATTTGGACATAAAAGCTCAGCAAATAGTTGAGCCAATTTTGTCTTCCCTGTCCCAGTAAGACCTGAGAGAATGACAAAGCCTTTAGTTTTAAGAGCAGAATAGAAGGCTGTTATTAAATCTTGATTAAAGTAAAAGCCTTTGTATTGGAAATACCTTTGTAAGGTTAAATGATTTTCGTTTTTTTGATCTGAGGTTTGATCTTCTGGCACAGACTCTTCTGTGATATCCTCTTTCGTTTCATTATTTCCTTGACTTATTTTACTTTTATGCACATAGAATAAAAAATGATCTACATCGTAATAATCAACTTCTTTATTTAAATTCTTCTCTATAACTGATTTAATTTTTTCTTTTAATTCATCAAATAACGGTCTCCATTTAGGATAGCTTTCCTCATTTTTTGCTGGTAATTCTCCAAAACCTAATTTATTAATTCCTGCTATAGAAGCATTATTAATTAAGTAAAATTCTTTCGGATTTCGTAAGGTAAGCAATTCAGAAGCATAACCAATTCCTATATCCTCCGGGCTTTTTTCTGGTAATGTTTCTTGAGATTTTACCTTAATGAGGTTTTTTAACCAGGTTTTAAATTCTTTAAAATACTCTTCATTACTCATTATTCTTGTTGGAACAGGGCTTCTTTTAGATGCATCTAACGTTTTAAGTAAACTACTTAGCTTCTCACTTGTTAAACTTTCAATACTTTCTTCATCTTTTAATAGTTCTTGTGCCATGCTTAATTTTTCTCTTCTTTCTTTTACTTCTTTTTGCCCGTCTTTACTATTCAAATATTTTTTAAACTCTTCTAAATACTTTCTTATCTTCTCTTCATCCCATTTCCAATTCTCAGGTGTCCACTCTTTTTTAGCCATTATTCCACCTCCTTTATGTTCTTATATTTTTATCCTATCATTTACAATCGGATTTAACCCTATAAACCCTACTCCTTCCAAGTTTTCTATTATCTCCGACAATGAACAATTTTCTTTCTTCTCTCTGCTTACATAATAACAATGACCCTTATCTTTATCCCCCGGATACACAACGATTGACGCTCTACACTGCAA
>WYEG01000067.1 GCA_009903935.1 Caldimicrobium sp.
TGTCATCCCGAGCATAGCGAGGGAGCACAAACATGAAGATAGCCTTCTGTGGAAAGGGTGGGGTTGGAAAAAGCACCCTTGCTACCCTTTTAGCCCTCACCTTCCTTGATGAGGGATACAAAGTGCTTGCCATTGATGCTGACCCAAGCCCCCATCTGGCAAGGCTTTTTGGTATAAAAGGTGAGGTTAAGCCCATAGCTGAGATGGCAGACCTTTTAGCGGAAAGAGCGGAGAAACAGGGTCCATTCTACACCCTTAATCCAAAAATCGACGACCTCCCTGAAAAGTTTGCCTTAACTAAGGATGGGCTTAGGCTTATGGTTTTGGGGGCTATCAGGGTTGCTGGGGGTGGCTGTGCCTGCCCAGAACAGACGGTTTTGAGAAGGCTTTTGCATTATCTCATCCTTACCGCAAGGGAAGTAGTCATCGTTGACATGGAGGCAGGAGTAGAACACTTCGGCAGAGCAACAGTTACCCCTATGGATGTGATCTTGGTTGTGGTTGAGCCTTCAGCCGGAAGCCGAGAGACAGCAAGGCAGATTCTTCGCTTAGCAAGCGACCTAAACCTTCCCAGGGTGTATCTTTTGGGAAATAATGTTAAAAATAAGGCTCAAGAGGAGGTCTTACGGAAAGAATTTGGAGATAAGCTTCTTGCTACTTTTCCCTATGACGAGGAGATAGAGGAGATTGAGCTTAAGGGGGGCTCCCTTTGGGATTACCGCGGGCTTCTTTTTCAAAGGATGAAGGAGGTTAGGCTTGCCCTTGAAGGAATGCTCGATCAACCTTCCTGATATCCAGAGCGCAAAACCGGATACGCTCATCCCTATAAATAAGGTCGGCATAAAAAACTTAAAATACCCTATCAAGGTGCTTGACCGAGCTAAGGGTTTTCAAGATACTGTAGGGGAGTTCAACCTTTATGTAGACCTCCCCTCTCATTTTAAAGGAACGCACATGAGCAGGTTCGTTGAGGTGCTGAATGAGTTTAAGGACGAAATCCATGTAAAAAATATAAAAGAAATCCTAAGAAAGCTAAAGAGTAGGCTTTCTGCTCGGTCAGCCCATCTTGAGGTTTATTTCCCCTACTTCATAGAAAAAAAAGCGCCGGTTACCGGGGTCGCAGGGCTAATGGAATATCAAGCCTTCATGAAAGCTGCCCTTTTTACAAGAAAGTTTGATTTAGTGCTCGGTGTGGTTGTGCCGGTTATGACCCTGTGTCCCTGTTCTAAAAGCATTAGCAGGTATGGTGCTCATAATCAAAGGGGGATTGTTACCATTCAAGTTAGAAGCAAGCCTTTCATCTGGCTTGAAGAGCTGATTGAAATCGCCGAGGAGAGCGCCTCATCCCCTGTTTATCCTATCCTTAAGAGACCGGATGAAAAATATGTAACAGAAAGGGCTTATGAGAACCCTAAGTTTGTAGAAGATGTAGTTAGAGCCTGCGCAAGTAAGCTCCTACAGATTGAAGGTATCTATTGGTTTTCCGTTTCTGTTGAAAATTTTGAATCCATCCATGGGCATAACGCCTATGCTTACATTGAGCACCCTTCTCAGTGTTATTCTTCAGAGAGCTCTATCTCAAAAAAGGATGCTCCGCATTCGTAGCACTTAACATCAAGGGTATTATCTATCATAGCTACATAGATAACATTGGCACCGCATTCTTTGCAAAGTTCTATTTTTTCCTCTTCAATTGCCTTAAGGATCTCTTCCTTTAAATCCTCTGGGATATCGGGGTCAAAAATTACCTGCATAGAGCCTCCGGTCTATTGAATGGTTTCTAAAATTTTAACAACGACTTCCTAAGTTGTAAAGTATTTTTTACGAAATTTTGAAAAATTTTTAGTCTTCTTCGAAGACTTCAGCTGTAAATAAATAGAGCTTTGTCTTTGGGTCCTTATAGCAATCTTCTGGAAGACCAGCCTTCAGACAGCCTTGGCGTAAAAATTCCTCCCGAGTTAGATTGTATTCCGTTGCTACCTGAGGAAGGAGGACCCCACGGTTAAACCCCCTAACGATGTAGATGCCGTGCTTGCCAACTTCAACCTCCTCAGGTCTTCCAGGATAAAGAGGGCTAAGTATAGAGATTTCTATCTTAATCTCAGGTAATTCCTCAACCGATAAAGGCGGAAACCTCGGGTCTTGGAAGGCTGATGAAAGGGCAAGCTCCGGGATCAATTGATAAAGGGGTTTATCTCCCTCTAAGGAACCAATACAACCCCTGAGCCTTCCCTTTTTAGTTAAAGTTACAAAGGCTCCCCTTTTTTCATACAAATTTTTGTATTCTAAGGGAGGTGAGGGAGGCGTAAAAGGCTCCCCTTTAAAGTAAGACGCTAAAGCCTTGCGAGCAAGGGTTAAAAGATATCTCCTTTCTTCATTTGTTAGCATTATTCCTTAAGTCCAAGCTTTTGTAAAATTGCTTCCTTAGGTATGAGGCCACTTCTCATCTCTCCATCAGGGAAGATAAAGGTTGGCGTGCCTTTAATCCTTAAGGTAGACACGAATTTCTGTGCATCCTCAATAAGCTTTTTTCCAGCTTCGCATTGATTTTGGCTTTTATAGCCCTGCCTTAGTCC
>WYEG01000016.1 GCA_009903935.1 Caldimicrobium sp.
TTTGTCAGCATTTCCGGTAGGGCAAGACCAGTCCTTGAGAAACTCCCTTACATCGATAAGCTCCTCCCCATGCCCGTCCCCTATAAGTTTGTCTCAAAAGCAAACTACATGGTAAAGGTAATAGAAATGGTCAACACTCCCCAGTTTGATAATCTAAACTTGGTTGAGTATTTCCTATGGAAGTGTCAAGTTTTTAACGCTGAGGATGAAACGCCTGATGTAGTAGTTGACCAAAACATTGTTTCTGAGCTTAAACCAGTGTTTGACCAAATCAGGGAAGCAAGCGACGGGAAGAAGGTTCTTCTCTTTCACTATCTTGCCTCATCGGTTCATAGGTCGCTTCCGCCAAAGCTCCTAAAGGAGATCGAGCCTTTCATTGAGAAGGAGTATGTGCCCGTGCTCTGCAGCCTCCCAAGCGAGGATGTCACCCTTGAGCTTGCTCTTGAAGCCTATGGAATTACCTCGGTAAACCTAAGCTCCCTGATGAAAGATATACGATACTTGATTGCTGCTGTCTATCTTTCAGACGCCGTGATCACCGCAGATACGGCAACTCTCCACATTGCCGCAGGGCTTAAAAAACCAACGGTTCTCATCTCTGGACCGATCGACGGAGAGCTACGAGCAAGGACCTATCCTACGGTGATCAGCATCCCAGCCAACTACAGAGGGCAAACCTGCGTTGCTCCCTGCATGAAGCATACCTCAGACGGTCCTTGCCCTGAAGCCAGGGTAAAGCACGAGTTCTACAGCCCCTGCATCCAGAGCATCCCGGCAAGGGTTGTCTACTATGCCTTAAAAGATGCTGAGCTTCTGGTGGAGAAAGATTATCCAAAGCCCGAGAAGTGCCCAGTTTGCGAATATTCTGGGGAATTTCCACTTTTTGAAGTGATAAATCAGTCAAGGATGTTTGAATGCCCTTCTTGCGGTTTGCAGTTTCCGTATCCGATTAATGCTGCTGACTACGACAAAGTTTATGATGAGAAAACGGAATACATTGGGCTTCTTGATTTAAAGTCTACTGCTTATCAATCTTTTAAAGAGGTCTCCGACGAGAAAACTGAGGTCAAAAAATGGCTTAGGGTTCCGCGGTTTACTGTTCTACAAACTATCCTTGATAGGCTTCCAAAGGGAAAGCTCTTTGATGTTGGTTGTAGCACAGGGTTTTTCTTGCTTATCGCTAAAAAGTTTGGGTTTGATGTCTACGGAATGGAGGCAAGCTCTGAAGCCGTAGAGGTCGCAAAGAGAAACTTTAAGCTCAAAGTAGCCCAAGCCCTAACCTTTGATGAGCTCCCTGAAGATTTTAAGGGTCCCTACAAGGTGGTTTCCGCCTTTGAGGTGCTTGAGCATGTGGAAGAGCCTATGAAATTTTTGCAAGGAATTTATGAGCTTTTAGAAGATGATGAAGGCTACCTCCTTCTTAACTGTCCTCCCTTTTATAAGTTTGAGAACTTGGCTAAGGGCTATAGAAAATTCAAGTGGTGGTATAACGATTTTCCACCCCATCACCTAACCCGCTGGAAGCCTTGGACGCTCTTCTATGCCCTAAAGAGGGCAGGCTTCTCTCAGGTTTTCATCTTCACCGAGCCCCTTATACCTGGGACGGTGCTTGAGGGAGTGACCCCTCCGGTCGTAACCATAAACCTTGAGGACGGACGGGCGATAAATCTAAACACAACTGGGATCATACTCGAAACCTTAAAGCCCCTCTACCTCAACTCCCGCTACCTTGGCAACTTCCAGTATGCCTTAGCGGTGAAAGGAAAAAGTAGCATAGATTGGGAAAGAGTGATCCATAGGGCGATACGGTTTTCTGCGGTTGAGATCATCTGGGGCTTTAGTGATGAACCTAAGAATACTTAAGCAATTAGGTCAAAGAGTTTGAAATTCCTAACGCTAAAGTAGGTAGCGTAGAGAATGGGAAGATAACCTGTAACATTAAAGTGATAGAGCTTCTCTGGGGAAAGCTTGGGTATGGCTTCAACGGCGTTGGCAATGAGGACATTTTTTAGCACAACCGAGCCATGCTTCGTGTCTATCTTTAGCCCTTCTATAAGCTTGAGAAGCCCGTTCTCGTAGGCGGTTTTAGCAAACTCTAAAGCTTGGTTGATGTCTAAAGCATAGTTAGTGAGCTCCTCCTTCCTTTGGGTAAAGAAGGGGGTAAAGCTTCCGTCCTCAGCAAACACAGGCTCACCATCTGAAGCTTCAGCCCTTTCATCGTAAACCACAAGATAGTCATCCCCTTTTTTAGCTACGCCAAAGGGATAGAGCTCAGCACACTTCGGGATGACATCAACGATAAACTGCCCTTTATCGTTTACAAAGAGGTTCTTCTCTTCTATCCCAAGGACGGCAAAGGGGTAGATAAAACTTTCTGAAACACCAAACAGGACAGGATAATACATGGAAGCTGCAATGATCTCAGAGTATCCAAGGGGTAAGGCTACAACCTTCCGTAGAAAGGAAAAGTCAGAGGGTAGAGCAAGCCTCAAATTTTTGTGCTTTTCCTCTTCAAGGATGGTCGGCTTTTTCATCCCAGCGGAGAAGACAAACATAGTACCCCCTTATAATCCCTATTTTTTCGCTCAAAAATCAATACTAATCAACTTTTGAGAAATTGAAAGGGAAATTTCTAAACTTTCTATGAGTCTTCAGGCAAACCTTCTTTTAAACCCTCAGATTGAGAGCCAGGAAAGAGAATATCTTCTGCTTTGTTCCAGAGCGTTAGAAAATCAACTGCCGAAAACTCCTCTACCTTGGTAATCAGACCCTCCAAATAGACCAAATCCTTTGAGCCTTGAGGATAGACGAAGAGATAATGGTTTGGTTTAAGCTCAGGGGTCAAGAAAAAAAGAGCCTCTTTGATAAAGGTTTCTCGCTTCATATAATCCTTTAGAAACATCTGTTCTTCCTTGAAATCCCGACTAAGGAAGGGCCAAGGGGAAAAATGCTCTCTCTTTATCGTTCCAAGCACTACATAAGATTTAACTCTTTCAAAAACATCTTTTTTCCCCTTTTTTCTTAAAGCCAGGTTATCCTTCCAGAGCCAAACCTCTTTGTAAAAGATATCCCTTCGACGAAGGGGCGTAAACTGACCATAGTTTAGCTGAGAGACAACATCGATGAGGCTAACCTTTAGGGCAAAACCTCGTCTAAAAGGTTCTTGGTCAAGGTTTGAGCCAAGGCAAAGATACTGCCAAAACCTTTCCTTCAAAAGCTCAAGAAGATAAGTAAGCTTTCTGTTTTGGCTCTCAAGCTCCTCTATCTCCTTCCACAAGGTCTTTCTTGATAGACGCTCGACATAAGCCTTTTTATAAGCTCGAAATGCCTCAGGGTCCTTTTCGTAGTTTAGGCTCTCAAAGGCAAGGTTTAGCTCAAGCGCCTTCCTTGGGTCGCCACCTTTGTCAGGATGATATACAAGCTGAAGCACGCGATAAATCGATTTGATGAGCTTAAACAACACCTCATCAGGAAGCTCAGCAACAAGCTTGGGAGTAAGCCCGAATATCTCAAAAGGGTTCTTTTTTCTGCGTTTCATCTCAAGCGTCTTTCTCGATAAACGACCTAAAAAGGGGTAGAAGCCTTTGTCTTAGGCTTTGCAAATTTTCTGGCAGGCTTTGGCTTAACTCTCCTACTTTATCGGTTATAAAAGTTAGCCCGGCAACCTCTATACCATAATATTCGCCGAGGGCAAAGAGGGCTGAAGCCTCCATGTCTAACACATCCGCTTTCACTCTCTTAGGGAGCCCTTTTCCTCTTTCGTAAGGGAAAGGAAAATCAACAGAAAGAATAGCCCCTTTTTTATAAGAAAGATTAAGCCTTGCTAACTCGGTTTCAAGCTTGACTAAAAGATCACTTGAAGGATAAAAGGTCCTTCTTTTAGGATAGAGCTCTTTGGTTAAGCCAAGCTTGGTGTAAGCTTTCGTTGGCACGAAAAGTTCGCCCTTGTTAGAAGCTTTGTTTAGGGCACCGCCCCAGCCGAGAAACATCGCTTCCCTAACTTTAGCCCTTGCTAAGAGTTCAAACAAAAATCCTGCCATCTGAGCGGAAAAAAGAGGGCCACACACCAAGGCATTGCCTCTTCGGAAAATCTTAACGCCTAAATAGGTGGTGATAAGCTCTAATGGAAAGCAAGCTTTTAGAAAATTAAGCTCAGGCTGGGGGGCAATTATTAGGGCTTTTTTTGTTTCGAGATTTGGTAATTTGGGTAGATACATGTTTTTATTGTAAGAATTTTTAATTGATTGCTCAATAGGTTCAGCGAAGATAAAGAACACCGGAAGGGTGTGTGGAAGGTTGTAAAAGCAGAAAATCTCGGGTATAGTTTGGCAACATCAAAAAATTGGCAAGGGAGGGCACGATGGAACGAACCCTGGTGTTGATAAAACCTGACGGTGTTAGCCGGAACCTTATAGGAAAGGTTATTGCTCACTTTGAAGAAAACGGACTTCGGGTGGTAGCTCTAAAGAAAGTGCGGCTCACCAAAGAGCAAGCTAAAGCCTTTTACATTGTTCATAAGGAGAGACCCTTTTATGAAGACCTTACAAACTACATGAGTTCAGGTCCTATCGTAGCCATGGTGTTAGAAGGCGAAAACGCCATAGCCAAAGTAAGGGAGCTTATGGGTGCAACCGACCCAGCTCAAGCAAAAGAAGGCACCATAAGAAAACTTTACGGGCTTGATAAGGAAAAAAACACCGTGCACGGTTCGGATAGCCCAGAATCGGCAAGCAGGGAAATCCCCTTCTTTTTCAGCGAATTTGAGCTTATGAACGCAGAATAATCTTCCTTCTGCTTCTTTTAGAGGCCGTGACCGAACAGGAGTGGATCGAATACTTAAGAAGATTTCTTCCGCAAAATAAAGAAATTTTAGCCTCCGCAGAGGAAGACTGCGCGGTCATCAAACTTCAAGAAAAAAATTACCTGCTTTTCACGACGGATGCCCTCGTTGAGGGCATCCATTTCAAACTTGATTACTATACCTTTTTTGACCTTGGCTATAAGCTATCAGCGGTTAACCTTTCAGACATTGCCGCCATGGGGGGAACCCCTCTCTACGCCGTCCTTACCCTTGGGTCAAACATTGCCTTAGATAAAGCCTGGCTTGACCCCCTGCTTGAGGGAATAAATGCCTGTTTAGGAAATTATTCAGCAAAGCTTGTGGGCGGAGATACGGTAAAGAGCCCGTTTTTTTTCTTAAACCTTGCCTTGGTTGGAGTAGCTGAAAGACCGGTTCTTAGGTCAACGGCAAAACCGGGTGATGAGGTGTTTGTCTCAAGACCACTCGGGGCAAGCTCCGCCTTCTTAAGACTGATTAAAGAAAAGCCTTTGGAAGAAATCCCAGAGCAAGCTCGTTTAGCCCATCTTCGTCCAGAGCCTGAGGTTGAGCTTGGACGCGAGCTTAGCCAAGTTGCAGAAAGTATGATTGACATTTCAGACGGGCTTCTCCTTGACCTCTATCGTCTTTGCAGACCTTCGAATGTTGGAGCTATCGTAGAGGTTGAAAAAATTCCTGTTGCTTCTTGCGCAACCTTAGATGATGCCTTGGCTGGCGGAGAAGATTTTGCCCTACTCTTTACGGTTTCAAAGGAAAAGCTAAGGGCAATACCTAAGATAGAAGAAAGTCTAAACAGGAAGCTTTACAAAATTGGGGAAATTATTCCAGAAAGAAAGTTATTTCTAAAAGAAAACGGGGGGCTAAGGGAAATTGCCCCCCGGGGATACGACCATTTTACTTCTCAACTTCAACCTTAATAGTTTTCTTTGGCTCTACCTTCTTAGGAAGGACAACTTTTAACACACCATCTTTGTAAGTAGCCTTTACCTTTTCTACATCTACTTCAGTTGGAAGTTGAATAGCCCTCATAAAGCTACCATAATACCTTTCTACACGATAAAAGTTTTCCTTCTTTTCCTCTTCTTCTCTCTTCTTTTCACCTCTAATAGTCAAAATGTTGTCTGAGATGTTGATTTCAATCTCCTCTGGTTTGACACCAGGTAGGTCAGCTTTTACAATAATGCTATCTTCTGTTTCAGATACATCAACAGCTGGTGTCCATTCAAACCATTCAAATTTTTCTGGCAATACAGGTCTGCTAAAGAATTCATTAAATAGCCTGTCGATCTCCTTTCTTAATTCTTGAAATGGACGCCATACTACTAAGTCAGCCATACCTATCACCTCCTTTTTGATTTTATTTTTCTTTTCTGACTTAAAAATAAACATCCTGTTTTTTAAATTCAAGACCCCTATTTTATCTATGTCATACCTTGAATTCTTAAACCTTGTTTTTATTTTTAAAAAGAAAAACACTTTTAGGAGGTTAGCAAATGAAGCTTGAAAAGTTTACTTTTAAAGCTCAAGAAGCGCTTCAGTCAGCGCAAAAGCTTGCGGAGTCTTACAATCATACAGAGCTCCATCCTGAGCATCTACTTAAGGCGATGATAGAGCAAGAAGGAGGAATTATCCCCACCATTCTTGATAGGCTCGGCATAAATTCAAAGATAATCTCAACTGAGCTTGAGGAAATTTTAGAAAGGCTTCCGAGGGTTTCAGGAGGGGCTTATCAGCTCTACTTATCTATGCCTTTAAAACAGGTTTTGGACAGGGCTGAAGCCTTAGCCAAAGAAATGCGCGATGCCTACATCTCAACTGAGCATCTTCTATTAGCCATAATAGATAGCCCTACAAAAGCTGGCGAAGCCCTACGCCGTAGAGGGGCAACCTTTACCTCAGCCATGGAAGTTATCAAGCAGATCCGTAAAGGAAGACGTATCACTGACCAGAACCCAGAGGAGCAGTATCAAGCCCTTGAACGTTTCGGACGAGACCTAACAGCCCTTGCCAGGGCTGGGAAGCTTGACCCAGTTATCGGAAGGGATGAAGAGATCCGCCGAGTAATGCACATCCTTTCCCGTAGAACTAAAAACAATCCCGTGCTTGTGGGTGAGCCTGGCGTGGGTAAGACCGCTATCGTCGAGGGGCTTGCCCAGAGGATCGTAGCCGGAGATGTCCCCGAGATCTTAAAGAATAAGAGAATCATTCAGCTTGACCTTGGGAGCCTCCTTGCAGGAACAAAGTATCGTGGCGAGTTTGAAGAGAGGCTAAAGGGGATACTTGCTGAAGTGCAGGCTAGCGAGGGGGAGATCATCCTCTTCATCGATGAAATCCACACCATCGTTGGAGCTGGGGCCGCTGAAGGGGCAATGGATGCAGCAAACATGCTAAAACCAGCCCTTGCAAGGGGTGAGCTACACTGCATCGGCGCAACAACCATTGAAGAATACAGAAAATATATAGAAAAGGACCCAGCGTTAGAGAGGCGCTTCCAGCCTGTTTATGTTGAAGAGCCAACGATCGAGCAAGCTATAGCTATCCTCAGAGGTCTTAAGGAAAAGTATGAGGTGCACCACGGCGTTAAGATTACGGACAATGCTATCATTGCCGCGGTCACCCTTTCCCATCGCTACATCACCGATAGATACCTTCCTGACAAAGCCATAGACCTTATAGATGAGGCAGCAGCAAAGCTCCGCATTGAAATCGATTCTATGCCAACGGAGATCGATGAGATAGAAAGAAAGATCAAACAGCTTGAGATCGAAAAGGTTGCCTTAGAAAAAGAAACCGACCCCAAGGCTAAGGAGAGGCTGCAGAAACTTCTTGAACAGCTTGACGAACTTAGAAAGCAAGCAGAAGAGATGAAGGCTCAGTGGCAAAGGGAAAAGGAGATCATTCAGGAGATCAGAAAGATCAAAGAGAGGATCGACCAGCTCAAGATCGAAGCCCAGCAAGCAGAAAGACAAGGAGACCTAAACCGAGTAGCAGAGATTATCTACGGGCTCATACCTCAGCTTGAGAAGGAATTAGCTCAAAAGAACGAAAAGCTTGCCGAGGTTCAAAAGGGTAAACGGTTCCTTAAAGAAGAAGTTGACGCAGAGGATATTGCCGAAATAATAGCTAAATGGACGGGCATTCCAGTGAAAAGGCTTCTAGAATCAGAAAGGGAAAAGCTCCTTAAGATCGAGGAAAGATTGCGGGAGAGGGTTGTTGGGCAGGACCATGCCATTTCCGCAATTGCAAACGCCATCCGCCGGGCAAGAGCAGGGCTTAAGGACCCAAACCGTCCGATAGGCTCTTTTCTTTTCATCGGTCCAACCGGTGTAGGTAAAACCGAGCTTGCTAAAGCCCTTGCGGAGTTTATGTTTGACACCGAAAAAGCCTTGATTAGAATAGACATGAGCGAATACATGGAAAAGCACTCAGTGGCAAGGCTTATTGGAGCTCCTCCGGGGTATGTGGGCTATGAAGAGGGTGGACAATTGACCGAAGCCGTGAGAAGAAAGCCCTACTCAGTTATCCTTCTTGACGAGATAGAAAAGGCTCATCCTGAAGTCTTTAACATACTGCTTCAAGTGCTTGATGACGGAAGGCTTACGGATGGTAAAGGGCGCACTGTCAACTTTAGCAACACCATCATCATCATGACCTCAAACCTTGGTAGCCACTACTTCCAAGAGGGATTCTACGCTAAGGAAGAGATTGAAAGAAAGATTATGGACCTCCTTAAGACTTCCTTAAGACCTGAATTCTTAAACAGGATCGATGAGGTCATCATCTTCAACAACCTTACGATGGACCATATCTTACAGATCGTTGACATTCAGATAAAGTATCTCAACTCTCGGCTTGCTGAAAAGGGTTTATTCTTAGAGATCACTGAAAGGGCGAAGCTAAAGATTGCTGAAATAGGATACGACCCCATCTTTGGAGCAAGACCCTTGAAGAGAGCAATCCAGAGATACATCGAAAACCCCTTAGCTATAAAAGTGCTTGAGGGAGCCTTTACCGAAGGTGATGTGGTAGTGGTTGATGTCAACGAGACCGGAGAATTTGAATTTCATAAAAAAGTGAAGCATTAAATGAAAAAATACCGAGTAGCTTTTTTTGGCACGCCGGAATTTGTTATCCCTGTTGCTGAATACTTATACCAAAACGAGGATTTAGTGGTCGTAGTAACCCAGACAGAAAAGCCTAAGGGACGAGGGCTTAAGCCCTTCCCTTCTCCTGTTAAGACCTGGGCTGAAGAGAAGGGGTTGCCGGTTCTTGAGCCTGCTAAGCTTCGGGATACGGCTTTTTTGGAAACCATAAAAAGCTTTGAGTTAGACTTGGGAGTAGTCTTTGCTTACGGAAAGATCTTGCCTTCAGAGCTACTTCAGACCCCAGGGTTTGGCTTTTGGAACCTTCATGCCTCCCTTTTGCCAAAATTCCGCGGAGCATCTCCTATCGTTTATGCCATTCTTACAGGTGAAAAAGAAACAGGCATCACGGTTATGCAGATGGATGAGGGCATGGATACAGGTCCTATCCTCCTTCAAGAAAGGATAGAAATTGACGAAGATGAAACAACTCCAAGCTTAACAGAAAAGCTAAAGAATTTAGCCGTCGTTGCCCTTGATAAGGCTTTAAAGCTTCACAAAGAAGGTAAGCTCTTTCCTCAACCTCAGGAACACGATAAAGCAACCTATGCCCCGCTTCTCAAAAAGGAAGATGGCTTTTTTAACTGGAATGAGGATGCCTTGATAATAGAACGAAAGGTGAGGGCTTTTCAGCCTTGGCCTTCTGCTTGGACTTACTATCAAGGGAAAATACTCAAGGTTTATAAGGCAAAAAATATAGATATAGAAGAAGCAAAGGGCTCACCCGGTGAAGTTTTAAACATATCAAAGGAAGGTATTTTGGTTTCTTGTGGAAAGGGTGCTCTTTTACTTGAAGAGGTTCAGCTTGAGGGTAAAAAAAGGATGTCAGCCTATGAGTTTGCCCTTGGTCAACGTTTGAAAAAGGGGGATAATTTACAGTTTTAATAAGCGTTTAAAGGAGGGTTTGTATGTTTAAAAAATCAGTGAAAGTTTTAGTTTTAGCTTCAGTTTGCGGGCTTATTTGGACGAGCGCATCAATCGCGCAATACGCAAAGAAGGGAAAGGAGGTTTTTCAAAGGTTAGGGTGCACAGCCTGCCATTCTGAAAGCTCAAGCGCAGTTGCCCCATCAGTGAAGGAGATCTCTAAAGCTTATGCTGGCAAGCCCAAAGACCTTGAAGACTTCTTTCTCGGTAAAAGGGAACCTATAATCGA
Source organism: Caldimicrobium sp. (assembly GCA_009903935.1). Classification (GTDB taxonomy): domain Bacteria; phylum Desulfobacterota; class Thermodesulfobacteria; order Thermodesulfobacteriales; family Thermodesulfobacteriaceae; genus WYEG01. Next base: position 10,133 of record WYEG01000016.1, read on the forward strand.
TAAATCAAGGTTTGGAGCAATGAAATCTTTTATTAACCTAACAAAAAAGATCTCTCCGGAAGAAAGGCAAGCCCTTGTTAAATATCTACTTTCCTTCTAAACTTTAAGAGTGATCTATGAAGATTTAATATTTTTTTGGTTAGCCTTTTTACTCGTTGAGCTTGCTCCTTCTCTTGATTTAGGCTTAGATGTTTGGTCTTTAGTCCTTCTCTTTCTTTTTAAAGAAGTCCTTTTCTTTCTTGTTTTAACATCTTTTAAGAAAGCTCTTCCTTTAAACAGTAGACTTCCTCGTAGAGTGCATTTTCTTATTTTTCTTATGATTTTTTCCTTTTTTACCGCAGACTTAAGTATTTTTGGGGTTAAAAGCCTTTTTGAAGATAGGTATTTTGGGCTTATACCCCCTCTCTTGCTCTTTTTTCATTATTATTTGCCAGCCCGGATTCTTCTCTACAATCTAAACTTAAAATACCTAAGGCTCTTTTTTGCCCTGCTTTCTCCCCTTCTCTTACTATACCTTCTTGAAGAAACCGCTGATTATCTTAGCTTTGATTATCCTTTACGGACTGGCAGTTTTATTTTGCTTATTCTTGTCGTTGCGCCAGCTCTGATGGTAAAGGTCCTACCAGTTTATGAGCTTTCATCTCCCTACTTAAGAAATCTAATCGAAAATTTCACCAGAGCTTTAAAGATAAAATTTCGAAACATCCTTGTCCTTAAGCCCATAGGACCAAGGCTTTACACCGCAGGGGTTTTAGGCTTTTTTCCTCCCTTTAGATATCTCTTCTTTAGCGAGCCCTTACTTAAGGTGCTTGATGAGGATGAGGTGCTTGGGGTGATAGCGCATGAAGTCGCCCATCTGCGCAATCATCACGGGCTATGGCTATTCCTTCTCCTCTTTAGCTTTACTTTATATCTGCTGAATTTGCTCTTCCTCTTCCTTCTTCCCTTTGCTCTTATGTTTGAGGATGTTGATGCTTTTTCTGAATTTTTTGAAACAAACAAAGAAATTTTAGAAATTATTCTTTCTTTCTACCTCATGATCTTTGCTTTTTTCTTCTTTCGTTATATTTTTGCTTATTTTTTAAGGTCCTTGGAGAGGGAGGCTGACATGTTTGCCTGCTATTACCTTGGGTCAGAGGTTCCCTTAGTTAAAGCCCTCTACAAGGTGGGTGAGGCAACGGGTCAACTTTTTGAAAAATCCTGGCATCACTACGGTCTTTATGAGAGAATTTCCTTTCTAAGAAAGATGTTTTCCCAGGAAGGCTTAAGTAAAGAATTTTTTGTAAAAAAGAAAAGGCGTATAAGGTGGCTCATCCTTTTTTGGCTCCTTCTTAACCTTTTCTTAGGGCTTATTTTTCAATATCTTGGTGCTCCTTTCTTTGAGAGGTTGTTGAAATTTTTCCTTAACTAAGTAAGCTTAAAAAGATGCTTAGACCACCCTACAAGGAATACACTCAATTCTATATTTACGGCTTTAGGAACACCCATCCTGAGCTCAGAGACTTTGATGACCCAGACCTCATAGGCTACTGGGAAGAGGATGGGATCGGGGTTCTTTTCTTTCACAAGCCAAAGGATGAGCTTGTAGATAGCCTCGTTAAAAAGTATAACCTTATCCTTGATGTAAAGGATGTTGTCCCCTTTTCTGAGTGGAACGAAAGGCGGATCCCTCGTCCTTTCAAAGTTGGTCCGATAAGGATTGCCCCCATTTGGTATGAAGGAGAGTATGACCTTCGGTTTGACCCAAGCGTTGTCTTCGGCGAGGGGATGCATCCCACAACGGAGATGGTGCTCAACGCCTCTTGGGACCTATACAACCTTGACCCTACTATTGAAAAGGTCTTTGACCTTGGCTGCGGAAGCGGAATTTTAACCCTTCTTTGGGCAAAGCTTGGGAAGAAGGTTGTTGCCCTTGACTACAACCCCCTTTGCGTCCGCGTAGCAAAGCACAACCTTGCCTTAAACAACCTCTCTGCCGAGGTCATAGAAGGAGATGTTCGGGAGCATCTACCCTATGAAGGGGACCTCATTTTAGCAAACCTTTACAAAGGCTTGTTATTAGAACTCTTGGGCAAAAAAGAGTTTTTTTCTGCAAGATATTACATACTCTCGGGCATAGTCTACACCATGTGCGAAGAGATCGAGTCCGCCTTAGCCAAAGCACCGGTTAAAATCCTTGAAAAAAGGGAAAAGGACAACTGGGTCTGCTATCTTTTAGCCCATGCCTGAATATCTATTGACCGTTGATGTTGGAAACACCTCTACGGGATTTGCGATTTTTCATTTTGACGGAGCGCTAAAGGCTTGCGGTAGCTTCCGCACTGAAACCCCTGTTTCAACTGAAGAACTTTTAGTAAAGCTAAAAGGTTTTTTAGACCTATACCAAATCAAGCTTCACGAGATTAAAGGGCTTTCTATCTCCTCCGTTGTTCCAAGCCTAACCTCTTTTTGGGTTGAGCTTGGGAGAAAATGGCTTGCAAGGGAAGTCTTGGTTGCAAGCTCGGAGACTGTGCCCATTAAAATTGACCTTAAGTATCCTTCTGAGGTAGGGGCAGATAGGATCGTTAACGCCTTTTCTGCCTGGGAAAAGTATAAAAAGCCTTGCATCGTCGTTGATTTTGGGACAGCTACCACCTTTGATTGTATTTCTGAGGGTGGAGTCTATCTTGGCGGAGCTATTGCACCTGGTGTTCTTTCAGCCTCAGAGAGTCTTTTTACCAAGACGGCAAAGCTCCCTAAGATAGACCTTTTTTCTCCCCCAGAATCTCCTCTTGGAAAAGATACCATCTCAGCCATGAAGAGCGGAATTCTTTATGGGTTCGCCTGCCTTGCTGATGGCTTGATCGATATGCTTAGCGTAGAGATGAAGAGCAACCCTGAGGTCATTGCCACAGGGGGGCTTGCCAGGGTTATTTCTCCCTTAAGTAAGCGTATAAAAAGAGTTGAGCCCCTTCTTACGCTTGAAGGGCTCTATCTTCTTTGGAAAAAATGCTCCGCATTGCCGTAGTTCAACCTTCAAGCCCTCCGAAAGAAGAAGATTTGGCAAAGGGGCTTGAAGTCTTAAAAGAGCTCGGACTTTCCTTTAAATCTTTTGCCGACCCTACCCCTTCTATCCCCTCGGTAGCTGCTTTTCTTTTAGCAGAAATAATAGCTATGCAAGAGTTTGATTATCTGTGGGCAGTCCGGGGTGGCTTTGGAGCCATAAAAATCCTTCCTTTTTTAGATGAGTATTTAAAAAATCTAAACCTTAAACCATTTCAAATCCCTCCTATAATTGGCTTTTCTGACATTACAGCCCTTCATTCCTACTTCTGGAAAAAATTTAGAAGCATTGGCATCCATGCCCCGATGGTTGTCAACTTACCTACGGTTGAGAGAGATTGTCTTGACCTTCTGTTAGAAATCCTTCACCGCAAAAGAATAGAGCTTGTGCTCGAAGGAAGAGCTTACCGAGATGGAGAAGCTGAAGGATATCTCTTTGGGGGGAACCTTGCCACCTTTGCCAGTCTCTGCGGGACCGCTTATCTCCCTCTTGAGGAAGAAATTATTCTATTTTTTGAAGATGTGAACGAACCGCCACATCGCTTGGAGCGAGCTCTCATGCAGGTTATCTTGAGTATATCTCTTCAGCGAATAAAAGGCATCCTATTTGGAGATTTAGGCGGGATATCTTCAGAAGCCTTGCTCCATAGCCTTCAGCATAACCTTCCAGAAAATATTCCCATAGGGGTTGACTTTCCTTTCGGGCATGGTAAAAAAAATTACCCTTTAATCTTTGGAACAAAGGCAAGATTTTCCTGTCATGGCGGGAAGGCAATTTTAAATATGGAGGTCCCTTTAGGATGAAGGGCGAGAGAGAAAAGATAGTGCTCGTTTTGCATGGGAGCCCAAAGAGGTCTGCCAATGCTTGGGAGCCCTTTAGGGTTTACCTATCCAAAATTCTTGATGTGCCTGAAGAGGATGTAGTGTTAGCCTATCTGCAATTTGGGGAGCCGGATGTGGAGTCCGCCCTAAGGCAGTGTCTTAAGGATGGGGCAAAAAGGGTAATTCTTCATCCCCTTTTTCTCTCAGCTGGCGTTCATGTAACGAAGGACCTACCAGAGATTGTTGAGAAGATTAAGGCTGATTTCCCTTGGGCAGAGGTATTAATAACCAAGCCCCTTGGACAGCATGAGCGACTTGCCGAAATCGTAAAAGAGCGGATTGACGAGGTAAGAACCTACAGCCCACAAAGCATAGAAGAGGAAAGCTTTCGTATTATTGAAAGAGAGTTCGATTTTAGCAGGTTTATGCCCCTTGAGAGAGAGGTTGTAAAGAGGGTAGTTCATGCGACGGCTGACCCGGAGTACATTGAAACCATGGTCTTTCATCCGAAAGCTATTGAGCTAGCTCTTAAGAATTTGAGGGATAAAAAGAAGATCCTTGTTGATGTAGAGATGACGAAAGCCGGCATCTCAAAAAGGCTCTATCCGAGAGAAAAAGTGGTCTGCTATTTAGATAAGGTTGGAGAGGTTAGTGTCGGCACACGCACCGAGCAAGCGGTAGAGCTTGCATTAAAAAACGAAAACGACCTTGGGCTGGTAGTGATTGGCAACTCTCCGACGGCTTTGGTCAGAGCTATAGAGGTTTTAAGGGAGCAAAAAAGGGACGATGTAGTGGTTGTTGGTCTGCCTGTAGGATTTGTTAAAGCCCTTTCGGCAAAGCTAATGCTTCTTCGAGAAGACATTCCTTATATAACAAACTTAAGCAGAAAGGGTGGAAGTCCCGCGGCTTGCGCAGTGGTTAATGCGCTGTTGAGATACATCCTCAGCTCGACCTTTAGTTAATACTTGATTTATAAACTACTTTTTATCCAAGGATGGGGTTGTTCAAAAAAGTCCCCTACTTCGTCGTGCCGAGCGATAGCGAGGCATCCCTCACTTCGTTCGGGACGGCGTCCCCAGGGAGACCCCTCGGCTGACGCCTCGGGGTGACAGCGGGGGGCTTACATAAAAACATTTTTAATACAGTCCCTTTTTGTGCTTGACACTGTTTATGACGGAGGGTCACGACCGAGTTTAGAAAACTTACTCAAGCTTTACAGATACTTGGCTAAAGAGAGGTCAGAGACCATGGCCACGGATTTCAAGGCTGCGTCGTAGGCTATGCTCAAGCTTTGAAGCTTTGTGGCAAGCTCGGCAAGGTCAGCAGATTCTGCCTCTGCAAGGTTCTTCTGAATGGTCTGCTTGAAATCTTCATACAAGTCTTTTTTCGTCTCAAGATGACTAATTTTAGCTCCTACCTCCCCGCGGTAGCCTGAGATGGCATTAAAAATTTCATCAAGCTTCCCGATAAAGCTTTGGATGTAATACTGCTCCTTCTGATAGTCAATGTTGTTGTCAGCCTGAAGGGTTCGTTTTAACGCAAGGAGGGTTTCAAAAACGCCGGTTTCCATAAATGTCTTTTGTCCTGTTTCACCAAGGGTAAGCTTCATGTCCTTGTCGTAGCCAATGCTTGCTTGCTCAACCGACCCGTTATACATAACCCTTTCTATAACCTGCCCGTTTGGGAGGGTTTCTTTAACAAGCATGAAGGGCTTTGTCCCCTCCTCAAAGCCTGTTGTCTTGTCCCCTGAGAAGATATACTTTTCTCCAAGCTGGGAGTTGGCAAGGGAGAGAAGGGTTGAGACGATGGAATCAACCTCTTTTGCTATGGCTTGACGAGCGTTAACATCGTTTGTGGCGTTAACAGAGTTTATAGCTAAGGTTTTAGCTCGGGCGATAAGGTCTTCAACCTGCCCAAGGGTGCTCTCTTGGGCTCGCAAGAAAGCTAATCCCTCATCGATCGCTTTCCCATATCTCTCTATCACTGAGATTCCCTGTTTGTAGTTTAAGGTTATCACCGCGGATGGGGGGTCATCTGATGGTCTAAGAAACTTCTTCCCAGAGGATATCTTGAGCTGGCTTGCGTTTATCTCCGAGGATAGTCTGTTTAGGTCAGCAAGAAAGCTTTGATACTTGGTGTTAAAGCCTATCCTCATGGGCTACCCCCTATCTTTTGGCTGAGATCAAAGCATCAAACATGTCTTCCACGGTGGAAAGGATCTTAGATGTGGCGATAAAAGCCTGCTGATACTTAACAAGGTTTGCCATCTCTTCATCCAAGGAAACCCCGGAAATGCTATCCTTCATCGCTTTCATCTGACGAAGCAGATCATCAAGGAAGGTTTGGTTGTCCTTCACAGCCTTGGTGGCATTTCCTACTTCACCGACCATGCTTGCGTAGTAGTCGTTTAGAGAAGAAAGGTTCAAAGCTATCCGAGGATTGGTCGCCGAGTCGGCTATCCTTTGGGCTGTCCGGTTGTCTCCCCTTTTTAGCTCATAGCCTTTCAAAGCATTGACCAAGCCCTCAGTAAGGGTCGGTTGAACATGAACCTTAGCTGAAAGATAGGGCACAAAATCACCATCGCTTTCAAGCTCAAAGCTGTTTATCGGCGTTGAGCCAAAGAATTTATCATTGACCTCGATGCTGAGTTTTCCTTGAGGGTCAAGGTTAGCCTTAAGGTCAGGGAATCCATCCCCATCAAGGTCAAGGCTGTTTAACCAAGCGATGATGTCGTTTAAAGTTGGAGAAGTAAAGGATTGAGAGGCTGAGCTTGCCACGCTTCCGTCTGGCTTTAAGAGCCTAACGGTTATAGTTTGGTCGCTAAAGGTAGTTCCTCCGCTTAAACCCTCTGAGGATATATAGGCATAAGTGTTTGTGTTTTGCCGGTAGGTGTTTGCTCTAAGGATGCTTGCTGAGGGATAATTTGGTCTTTCATCGGCAAGGACGAAGCTTTCCGTTTTATAGAGCCCGGTTTTACTGATGATCAGCCTACCCTGTCTATCAAGGGTTGCTGAAAGCCCAAAGATTGCGCTATCTGGAGCGTTTATCCTCTGAAGTAAAGAGAACATAGGCTTGTCTGTCCAAAGCTCAAACCTTGCTGGGTCAACGACCCCGTCTGAAGCATCAAAGGCATCGATGGCTTTTCCTTCTGTATCAAAAAGGTAGGCTGAAAGCTCGCCCATCTTCAAACCAAGAGCACCAGTTGCACCTTTTAACAAGCCTAAGGAGCCATCATCATCGGCTGAAATGGTAAAGTATGCGGCGGAAGCCTCCGCTGGGTCAAGGTAGATATAGAACCGGTCTCCAGCCTGTCTTGCCTTAAGACCTGCGACAGCGTTAAAGTTTGCAAGTAGCTCAGATAATGTAGAAGACCCGGATACGCTTGCCGAAGAGATAAAGTTTCCAGCCCTGTCATAAAATCTCACAGTATAGCTTACCGCCGAGAGAGGTATAAAGCCCGTTGCCACGCCCTCATACACCGTGGGCTTATATACATGTTCAAGCCCGGAGAAGAGGCGAGATTCTGTCGTCCCGGTAATGCGAAAGGCAGGTGGAATAATGCCGTTTTCTCTTAAGTATACAAGAAAACTATCCGCAGAAGAGGAAGGATTAGCTAAAGCCTCTAAGCTCTCGCCAAGCTCAAACCCGTAGACTTTGGTCTGGTCTGGCTCAAGGGAAAGGACAGCCTTACCATAAGGGTCTAAGTAAGCCCTGAGGAAGGGGAGTTTATCAAGCTTTTCAAGCATGGTTTGCAGAGTGTCCCCTGTTGATCCAGAATTTACTGACACCTTATAGGCTTTCAAAGTATCATCCCAAGAATAGAGATGAGCAACACCTGAGGTTCCCTCAACTACGGTGAAGTAGGATGAACCTTGCGGGGCATTTGCAGGGATAAGCTCAAGCCTCAAGATTCCGTCTTCATAGTAAGCCTTTATCCCTTGAGAGCCGTTTAGCCTGTCAAGAAGTTGACTGATGCTTGTTCCGCTTCCTATGGTTATGGTCTGTAGGATTGATCCGTTTGCATCTTTAAGGTAGATGTTTAGGTCGCCTGTCAAAACCCCACCGCTCAAAGTCCCAGCATATACCGCTAAGGGTGGAACTTGATAAGCCTTGCCTTGGGCATCGTAGGGTCTTACATAAAGGGTTTTAACAAGGAAGGTTTGGTTGGGGTTGACGGCTGAGTTTGTGATGTATGAGCCAAAGAATGGAGCTTCACTTCTAAAGGCGCTCACATCAAGGCGTCCCGTGGCGATAAGCTCCGGCTTTTGCACAAGGAGGGGGTTAACCTCAAAGTCTGCTGGGTCGGTTCCGTGGAAAAAGAGGTTTAGCCCAGTTGAAAGAAGGATGCCTGAGGTGTCGTTTGAGAAGGCAAAGGATAAGCCATCCCTTGCTTGGATGACAAGCCTTCCCGAACGGATGACCGCCCTTATATCAAAGTTTGTCGGGTGATCGGGGTTTAAGCCAGCGCTTTTTATTGCATTGTTGATAGTTGTTGCTAAATCATCAAGCGTGGCATCCTCGCTAAGGTTTAGGTCTACCTTTATGGGGGAGACTTTGCCTTGTTCATCCTTTACCCAGAGGAAAAAGGAGCCATCCCGCTTTAAGTCTAAATAGTATGGAAGTTCCTTTAGGTATTGGTTTGCCGAATAGGCTCCCTCAAGCTCTTTGGTGAAAAAGCTCAACCCTACGCCTTGAGTATGAAGCTCGTTTACCGCCCGAATTAGCTCTTCACCAAAGAGCTTTAACTTTCCCGCAAGGTTTATCTCGACGACCCTCCATTGAAAAGCCGGGTCGTCAAACCTTCCAAAATCAAGAGTAGCAGGGCTTGAGGTTATGCTAAACTCAAGCTTTCCAGGTCCACGAAAGGCATCCTCAACAAAGAGCCTTCCGTCCTTGATGTAAGCTTTCACTGTAAAGCTAAAAGCCTTCTCTACCTCGTTCAGAAACTCTCTTATGGTTTTGCTTGACGAAATGGTAAAGCTTCCAGATATCTCCTTACCAAAGTGGTCTTTTCCTTGAAAGCTTATCGTGCCCGTGGAAAGCCCAAGCTCAGCGAAGGTGTCAGACTCAGAGATTGTCCTTCCTGCTAAAGGGTTCATGACCACTTTGTTTCCGGATACATACTCAAAGTTGTAGCTATCTGAAAGCTGCTCTAATAGCTTTAGCCAGCCGCCAAGCTCGCCGCTTGGCACCTCTTTACTGGTTAAAGGAACTTTTTCTCCGTTTGACCCTACCCAATAGACGGTTGTCCCGGAGATCTCAAGCTTCCAATTGTAGGAAAGGTTGACCAGATTATAGCCTTTGCCAAGGATAACATTGTATGACCCCTCTTTAGTCTCAAAATACTGAATTTGAGCGTATTGAGAGAGCTCCCCGATTAGCTTATCCCTTTGGTCTCTTAAGTCGTTTGCCGTCCTTCCTCCGGACTCAAGAGCCGTTATCTGATGGTTTAAGTCGGCTATGGCTGAGGAAAGCCTGTTTATCTCGTCTACTACGCTCTTTAGCTTGAGACCGATCTGGTTTTCGAGGTCCCTCATTCCCTCAAACTTTGATTTTAAGGCTTCAGCGATAAGCTTACCTGTCTCGACAACTTGAGTTCTTGCCGAAAGGTTTTCTGGGTAGTTTGCTAAGCTTTGCCAAGCGGTGTAAAAATCCCTCATGACCTTTGCTAAGCCCGTATCCTGAGACTCGTTAAAAAGAGACTCAAGGATGGTTAAGCCCTGAGATTGGGCGCTAACCATGCCGTAGAGCGTGCGCTTAAGGTTTATGTTTCTCTCAAGAAATTCGTCGAAGTAGCGCATGATCTTTTCTATCTTTACCCCAGAACCAATAGGACCTACAGGGGATGGGCTCGGGGGATAGGTTGTTTCAACCACCTTTTGGCGAGAAAAATCTGGATTGTTCACATTAGCCACATTATGGCTTATCACCTGAGTTGCCGTCTGAAAGCTAAGAAGGGCGTTCTTAGCGATGTTTAAGGCTGAGGTTAAGCCTGCCATGCTTTAAACCCTCTTGCTTAAAACTTTGGGAGAGCTTTCCTTTCCCTTAGCCAACCCCTGGGGATAAGTCTCCCCCTCGACGAAGAATTTCTGCAAAAACCGGTAAGCCTCTTCAACGAAAGAAAGTCCAGCCTGAATGATCCTTCTATTTCTCTCGTTTTCTCGTAAAATCTCTGAAAGCAACTCTTTATCTTCCTCGGAAAGTTTCTTCCCCTTTAGGCTTTCCACAAGCCTTGCCTTGTAGCTAGCCCATTTTAAGACCTCATCAACAGCACAGGATAGGAGAGCTTTTCTCTCCTCGGATAAAACCTCTCTCAGGGCTAAAAGCTCTTTTGTTGGCATAACTATACCCCCTTTTATTTATTCGGATTTTCGATAGCCTTCTTAAGATAAGGGCTTTTCAAAAGTTGTTGGTAGAGAAAATCGCCAAAACCCCGAGGTCTTCCGGAAACTGCCCTTGCTACCTCTTGATACAAAAAGTCTTGATAGAGCTTCCTTTCGAAGGATTCAGGAAGAAGTTCGCTTTTCATAATTGTCCGGTCAAGTCCCTTCAAGATTTCATACCAGATGAGGGACTCAAACTCTGAGGTGAGCTTCTTTAAGGCAAGCTTAGGGTCCCGTTTAGCAAGGGCGTTAAGCTTTTCTAAGCTTTGGTAGTTTAAAGCGTTAATGTCTGCGGTCATGCCTTACCCCCTACATGATCACAAGCTCTGCATGAAGGGCTCCAGCCTCTTTTATCGCTTGAAGCACCGCTATGAGCTCCCTTGCGGTTGCCCCAACGGCGTTCAAAGCCCTCACAAGCTCGCCAAGGGTTGCCCCCTCTTCAAGAACCACTATCCTTGCCTTTTCTTCCTTGGCTTTGACCTCAGTCCTTGGGACAACCGCCGTCTCACCCTGACCAAAGGGGAAAGGTTGAACAACCTGGGGTGTCTCCCTTACCTCAACGCTAAGGTTCCCGTGAGCCACGGCAACCTTAGAAATTCTAACATTTTCCCCTATGACCACTGTGCCTGTCCGCTCATCTATCACTACCCTTGCTGGGATGTCTGGTCTTACTTCAAGGTTTCCTATTTCAGCAAGAAGGGGAACAACTTTACCTCTATAGTTTTTCGGCACTTCAAGCTCGATCGTCTTTATGTCTACTGCCTTGGCATAGTTTCCCCGGAGGTATTGATTTAAAGCTTCGGCAACCCTTTGAGCAGTGGTAAAATCCTCGGTGCGAAGGCTTAAGGTTAGCCTGTCTAAGGAATTTAGGTCTCCTGCAGGGACTTCCCTCTCAACGATTGCCCCGTTTGGCACGCGTCCAACCGTAGGATGGTTTACGGCAACTTGAGCCCCGGCACCACCCGCGGCAAATCCACCTATCGAGACCGGACCCTGAGCCACCGCATAAACCTGCCCATCAGGTCCAATAAGAGGCGTAAGCAGTAGGGTTCCTCCTTGTAAGCTTTTGGCATCTCCTATGGCTGAAACTTGGACATCAATCCTTTGCCCAGACTTCACATTAGGAGGAAGATAGGCGGTAACCATAACCGCGGCTGCGTTCTTTAGCTTCACCTGCTCCTTTGGAACCCTAACCCCAAACTTTTCAAGCATGTTAACGACAGACTGCACGGTAAACTTAGTCTGGTCTCCGTCACCCGTCCCTTTCAACCCTACGACCACTCCATACCCCACAAGATAATTACCCCGCACTCCTTCAACTTCCATAAGGTCCTTAAGCCTTGCGGAAAAAACCTCTAAAGGAAAAAGGAGAATTATCAAGGTAAGCGCAAGCCTCTTCATAGCCTACCCCCTAAAAGAGCCAGAAAAGTTGAAGAAGCCTTGTTATAATGCCCGGTCCGGATGCGGCTTCGCTGTTTGGTCCCTTACCGCTATACTCTATGTAAAGGTCAGAAACTTTGGATGAGAGAACAGAGTTATCGGAGTCTACATCCTGAGGTCTCACAATGCCTGTTAGGGTTATGTATTCAAGGTCTCTATTCCTCTTTATGGTTCTAACGCCTTGGATTACGAGGTTTCCGTTTGGCAAAACCTCAACCACTCTTGCGGTAACCGTGGCTACGATCCGGCTATCCCTCTGGAGCTGACCCTGCCCGCTTGTGCTGCTCGTCATGCTTCCATCAACAAGATGAGCTGGGTCAAAGGCTTGAGGCAACGGTAGAAGCTTGTTTACCTGCTTTTCATACCCTAAAAGGTTGTTCACCCCAGCCCTTGCGCTTGATTGCTTTGAGCTCCCCTGCTTTACATTGTTTGAAGTCTGGTAGGTTTCAACGATCTTAACGGTTATGGTATCCCCGACAAACCTTGCCCGGTTATCAGAGTAAGCAAAGAGAAAGTTGCTCTCCCGAAAGAGAGAACCCTTGGTTGCAGGCTGGTCCATCCTTTGCGGGATCTCTACCTTTGGGGGTGGGGGCGGTGGCGGAGGAGTTTTTGGGTCAAACTCCCAGCACGAGGAAAGTAAAAGCCCTAAAAGACAAAGCATGGCTATTCTTTTCATCAGTAGCTCACCTCCACAAGCCTCTCTCCCGCAACCTTAGCAAAAACAACCTTCTGGCTCTCCTTGTTCTTAACCCTTATGACCTCACCGAGCCTTCCGTTCTCTAAGGCAACGCCCTTTGCTTTCACGATAAAGTTTTTTCCCTGAGCGATAAGCTCAACCTCTTCGTTCCTTTTAACAAGCACTGGAAGCTGAAGATGAGAGGTCCTAAGAACCATGCCTGTTCTTAGGCTCATCCTTACCTCTTTTCCAAGGGCTGAACCTACATCAAAGACTACATCGTGAGGGAGACGAGAAAGCTCTCTTAACTCAAGGCTCACATGTTCCTCCCGCAACACCTCACCCGCCTGAAGGGGCTTAACAACAACCGGAACCTTTTTTAGCACCTCTACAAAGCCCCAAAGCCTTAAGACCTGAGGATTTCCGTTTGATCCTGAGTAGGTTAAGATGGCTGTGTTTGAGCCTGGGCGGGGCATAGTAATCCAGTCAAGACGGTAGGGCTGATTGCGCTTAAGCTCATATGTCCTTGGCTCAACCCGGAACTTTTCAAGCCGAACCTCATCATCCTTTAGACCAAGCCTTGCCTTAAACTCCTTGAGAAAGATCCCTTTAAGCTCATCCTCTGAAACCATGCTCGCATAGCCAGGCTTTAGGCTAACCATTAAAGAAAGAATAAGCAAACCAAGGACAAGGATTAGCCCTTTAAGACTAAACCTTACCATACCTTACCTCTTCAGCCCGTTTGCTATTTCAAGGAGCTGGTCTGCCGTCGTTACCGCCTTAGAGTTAGACTCATAAGCCCTCTGAGTGATGATCATCTTTACCATCTCTTCTACTACATCGACGTTTGACATTTCAAGGTAGCCCTGGGCGATGGTGCCAAAGCCGTTCTGTCCCGGATTTCCCTCGATGACATCTCCGGCAGCTGGCGTGGCTTTAAATAGGTTTCTCCCTACGGCATAAAGCCCAGCTGGGTTTGGAAAATCGTAAAGTAAAAGCTGAGCCTGAGCCAAGACTTGACCCGTAGGAGAAAGGGCGGTTATGACCCCATCCGGGGTTACCTCTATGCGGGCTGTGCCCGTTGGGACGGCAAACTCTGGCTGAAGCCTTGCCCCGTCAGGGGTTACGATGTAGCCATCCCGGTCAAGCTTAAAGTTTCCAGCTCGAGTATAGTATTCCTCTCCACCCATGAGCACCTTGAAAAAACCCCTTCCTTCAATGGCAAAGTCAAGCTCTTGGTTTGTCAGTTGATACTCCCCTTGGGTGAAGAGCTTGGTTATGGCTACCGGTCTTACGCCAAGCCCTACCTGCATGCCAACCGGGACCTGAACTCCGTCTGCGGTCAAGGCACCGGCAAGCTTTAGGTTTTGATAAAAAAGGTCTTCAAACTCCGTTCGGCTCTTCTTAAAGCCTGGGGTAGTGACATTGGAAAGGTTGTTAGCAATGGTGTCAAGCTGGAGCTGTTGCCCCTGCATTCCCGTTGCCGCACTCCAAAGGGAACGTATCATACCTTACCTCCCTGTAGCAGTGTTTAGTCTTTCTGTAGCCTCATCAAAGGCTCTTATGCTCCTTTGCACGGCTTCAAAAGCTCGATGGATCTCAATGAGAGAAACCATCTCCCGTATGACCTCAACGTTTGCCTTCTCGACAAATCCCTGCCTAACCTCATAGTTTACTGCCATCATCTCCTGAGCCCCGTCGCTCACATAGAGGTTTTCCCCAACCTTTTTAAGCTTGGTTGGGTCATCAAAGGTTACCACATCAAGGCGAGCAATCTCTGTGCCATCTATGGAAAGCAACCCATCGGGCGAGACTTGAAGCTTTAGGTCTTCCATAGTGACAAGCCCGCCGACAGCCATCCCTGGGTCAAGGATAACCGGTGCTCCGTTAGCAAGCACAGGATAGCCTTGAGGCGTAACAAGCCGCCTTTGGGCATCTATAGTAAAGTTTCCAGCTCTCGTGTAAGCTATGCCCTGAGGAGTCTGCACTTTGAAAAAGCCCTCTCCTACGATGGCTAAATGAAGGGGAGAGCCGGTAGGCTCAAGAAATCCTTGAGTATCCCGCAAGAAAGGCACCGTCTCCTTGAAGGCTTTGCGATACCTTGGTCCAACCTTTCTCATCAAAACCTCATGGAAGGCAAGACCATCAGCCTTATAGCCAGGCGTGTCAACATTTGCTAAGTTGTTTGCCGTTGCGGTCAAGCGTCTATCAAGAAGCTGAGCCGCCTCTAAAGCTTCAAGCAAACCAACCTGGGGATTTATTCGGATGTTAGCCATCTCTACCTCCTGAAAAATTTATTCAAAAAACATGCCAATTTGATAGAGGGAACTTTTGCTCGTTAGCTAAGTCTTTGGAAGCTTACAATTGCCCTTGTAGACCTAAGCAGGCATGAGGAAAATTTTTCCTTCCTTTTTTTCTGGAAAAAGTTTCCTCTAAGGTGTCGAATAAATCTCTAAACTTTGACCTTTTGTCAAAGAATTGACTGATGGGACGGCTCCCCCTCTTTTTTTGTCGCCCCGAACGTTGTGAGGGGTCTTCTTGGGATGGATATACTGTCCCTAACGAATTAAGGGATGCCTCCGTTAGAGAGTCCTTCGCTGAGCTTCTTTCAGAGCTTGGTTATGAGGTAATTGCCTGCGAAAACGGAGAAGAGGCGGTTAAAATTTATCAAGAACAGGGTCCCTTTGATTTAGCCATCCTTGATTATACGGTGCCTGGTAAATGGAACGGCATTGAGGTTCTAAGGGAGCTTAAAAAGGTCGACCCTGAGGTTAAAGCCATCTTGGCCACAGGCTACGGACAAACTGAAACGGTGGTCTTAGCTAAGCAGGAAGGATTTAAAGAGGTTTTAGTAAAACCCTTTGAAGTAAAGAAACTTCTTAAGGCTTTAAAAGCTTCCCTTTCTTAGAATGCTTTTTCCCTTTTTTAAGGCGTCCTGATTTGCTGTCCACTTTTGGGTAAAGCTTTTGTAGCAGGCTTCACTGCAAAAATACCAAGGCTTGTTTACACAACAGGTTTTAACAGATATCGGCTCTGAGGTAATGGTTTTCCCTCACCAGGAACACTTAACGAGCCTTTTTCTTTCCCTTTTTAGCTCCTGCGGCATTCTTTAAATCCCTCTCTATGATTTCCGCAAGCCTTTTTCCGCTCATAAGCATCCCACCAAAGATTGGACCCATCCGAGGGAGACCATAGACTGCACAAACGGCGATCCCGGCTACATATAAACCTTCGGCCACCTTCCCCGTATGCTCAACCACAAGCCTTTCTGCAACCTCAGTCCAATTAGACTTTTCGCCCACAAAGTCAATGCCAAGCTCAGGGTTTTTCCTTGCGGCAACGGCGATGATCTCCGCATCATGCCCTGTAGCATCAACCAGAGCTTTGCTTGCCGTGTAGATTGGGTCTACATGAAGACCGGAGAGTTGAATGGCTGTCCAATGCCAGAGGACCCCAACAACCCTTGGAGGATTGTCCCGAACGATAACATCGTCTACGTTTGCCCCAAGGATGATCTTAGCCCCGGCATCAAGAGCCTTGGCGGAGAGCTTAGCGATGAGCTCTGCTGGGTCAAGTGTAAAGACCTCATCGTTGTACTTTTTATAGCGGATGCCAAAGTCATCAAGGATAGGCTGAACCTCCTTCTGGACGGCGATCTTGGGGATGAGGTTTCCACCTCCGCCTATTCCACCCCCAAAGGAGAGCCTCCTTTCATAGACTACAACCTTAAAACCTTTCTCGGCAAGGTATTTAGCGGCGGTGAGCCCCGATGGTCCTGCCCCAGCGATAAGGACATCAACCTCGCTATAGTCTAAAAGGTCCTTCAAACCATCTTCTAAAATGGCACGATTGATGAGTACTTCCATAGACACTCCTCTTTAATATTGATAATAATTTTGATAATAAACATTTAAACATTACGAGTTCCTTCTTCAGATGTTTAGTGAAAAATTTAACATTAATCTAAAAGGCTTCCTTGAAGATCTGTCTAAAATGGTATCCGCTTACCACCTGAGCAAGGATGGTAGAGAAGGCTTTTGGTTTTTTAGAGATCGTCTTCCAAAGAAGCTTCCAAAAGTCGCTTCTTCCCTTTTCCCTAAACCCGAAATGAAAAAGTATCTTAGGAATACTCAATAGATAGCCGTAATTATACTTCAAATAAGACAAAGATAAGCTGAACTTAGCCTTGAAGGAATAATCGTCGAGGAAAGTTGAAACCCTTCTATAGTAATTCTTTACCGAATAGAGCTCCCGTATTACCTTTTTGTAGCCTTCGATTAGGGTTTCAAAACCCATCTTGGGGATGATGTTTGTAGAAATGTCGGTGTTGTTGCCAATAAACCGGGAAAGGATCCTTCCCTCCTCAAGGAGCCTATGGTAGAGCCTTGTTCCCGGGGGAGCGTTGAGAACGCCAACCATGGCGATGATGATCCGTGTATCCTCGATGAACCGAACCAGAGTGTCAAAGATGGTGGGTGGGTCGTTGTCAAAGCCAAGGATAAAGCCTCCCATTACCTCAAGACCAGACTTTTGAACCTTTCTAATAGAGGAAACGAGGTCCCGGTTAATGTTTTGACGCTTGTTTGCCTCCTTTAAGCTCTCTTCATTCGGCGTCTCGATCCCGATAAAGACTGAGGTAAAACCAGCCTCGGTCATAAGCCTTATGAGCTCATCGTCATCAGCCAAATTGATGGACACCTGAGTGTAAAAATAAAAAGGATGGTTCCTCTTTTTTTGCCATTCAATAATAGCGGGGAGGATCTCCTCCTTCGTTATCCTCTTTGGACCGATGAAGTTGTCGTCAACGAAAAAGACTGAGCCCCTCCAGCCGAGCTGATAGAGGTTTTCAAGCTCGTTTAGGATCTGTTCTTTGGACTTAGTTCGCACGGCATGCCCAAAGAGATTGGTGACATCGCAGAACTCACAGTTAAAAGGGCACCCTCGGGAAAACTGAATGCACATAGAAGTATAGCTCTTAAAGTCTATCAGGTCATACCTTGGGATAGGGCTTTTTTTGAGGTCTGCCTTCTCTTGGGTGGTATAAAGCTTCTTTGGGTTGCCTTGGGCAAGGTCTGAGAGAAATTGAGGCAAAGTTATCTCTCCCTCGTTTAACACAAAGTGGTCCACATCTTCCCAAAAATCCTGATAGAAAACAGTAAAGAGAGGACCGCCCGCCACAACCTTCTTGGAAAACCCTTTAGCCCTCTTGATTACCTCTTCTGCGGATTCCCTTTGAACAGCCATGGCGCTGACAAGAACAAGGTCAGCCCAGGCTAAATCTTTATCCTCCAAAGGGGAAACGTTTAGGTCAACGAGCTTTAGCTCCCAATCTTGGGGAAGAAGGCTTGCTATGGTAAGTAGACCAAGGGGGGGATGGGTTGCAGCTTTATTTAGAAACTTAAGGGCATGCCGAAAACTCCAGAAGGTGTCTGGATACCGAGGATAGATTAGAAGAGCTTTCATGTTTTAAAACCTCTAAGAATATTTCCATTTTTTCAGTTTATCCCTCAAAGTCTTCCTGTCAATGCCTAAAACTTGAGCCGTTAGACTTTTATTCCATTTGAGGAGGTCTAACACTTTAAGAATGTAGATCCTTTCTACCTCTTCAAGAGGTAAGATTTTGGCTTTATCTTTGGAGACGGGGATGGGAACAGGAATTTCTTCCATGGACTCATCCCTTTTGCTTAGCTCAAAGCCAGCAAAATAAAGGTCCTTCTCGGTAATCTCCCTATCTTTGCTAAAGATCACAAGCCTTTCAACGAGATGTTTTAGCTCCCGGACATTACCAGGCCAATCGTAGCTAAAGAATAGCTCCATAACCCTTGGGGCAAAGCCTTTGATCGGTTTTTGATGCTTCTTGCTAAAGTAATTAAGAAAATACTGGGCAAGAAGGGGTATATCCTCTTTTCTCTCCCTGAGAGGGGGTAGATGAAGATGCACCACATTGAGGCGATAGAAAAGGTCTTCCCTAAAGGTTCCTTTTTTGACCTCCTCCTTTAAATCCTTGTTCGTTGCCGCAACTATCCTAACCTTGGCTTTAACGATCTTTAGGCTTCCAACAGGAGAAAATTCCTTCTCTTCAACGACTTTTAGAAGCTTTGCCTGAAGGTCTAAGGGGATGTTTCCTATCTCATCAAGGAAAAGCGTTCCCCCTTGAGCAAGCTCTATCTTCCCCACCTTCGAGGTAAAGGCTCCGGTGAAAGCTCCCTTCACATGACCAAAAAGCTCGCTTTCAAAAAGGGTGGGGACGATGCAGCTACAATCCACGCAAACAAAAGGACCTTTGTAGATGGTATCAAGCTCATGGAGCTTCTTGGCAAGAAGCCCTTTACCAGTTCCGGATTCTCCAGTGATCAAAACCGTGGTGTCCGTTTGGGCGATCATTCTAACCTTTTCTAAAATCTGTTTTATCGCCTGGCTCTTTCCGATAAAAGGTATCCTCTCATCCCTTTCCGTTAAACTAAGCTTCAAGTAAAGGTTTTCTAAAAGGAGTTTTTTCTTTTCTAAGGCTTGCTCGAGGGTGTGCTTTGCGGTGAAGAGGTCAAAGGGCTTTTCCAGGAAGTCAAAGGCGCCTATCTTCAAAGCCTTTACCGCAGTCTCGATGTTTCCGTAGGCTGAGATGACGATAAACTGGGTATCAAGGCTCTGGTCTAAGAACTCTTGCAAAAGGTCCAAACCGCTTCCATCAGGGAGCTTAAGGTCTAAGAAGACGACATCATAC
Source organism: Caldimicrobium sp. (assembly GCA_009903935.1). Taxonomy (GTDB): domain Bacteria; phylum Desulfobacterota; class Thermodesulfobacteria; order Thermodesulfobacteriales; family Thermodesulfobacteriaceae; genus WYEG01. The sequence goes on from WYEG01000016.1 coordinate 29,217, forward strand.
TCGTATTGAGAGTAAAGCTTCCTTGCTTCGGTAGCAGACCCTGCTACATCAACTAAATAGCCCTCCTTCTGAAAGGTATGACTTAAGCTTTCCCTTATAGGAAGCTCATCATCAACCACTAACACCTTAGCTTTAAAAGACATCGCTTCTCAAGGCCTCCCTCGTTGGTAATGGTAATCTTATCTGAAAGCCTGCCCCTCCTTTTGGGGCGTTATAAGCGGTTATGGTGCCGCCGTGGTGCTTAATGATGTTAGCGCAGATGGCTAAACCAAGCCCAGTCCCCTCCTTACCTTCCTTGGTAGTAAAGAAGGGGTCAAAGATGTAAGGCAAAACTTCAGCTGGTATACCAGGTCCTGTATCTTCAACCACGATGATTATTCTATCAGGTCTTGCCTTAGTCTCAACATATATCTTTCCTTTTCCTTTCATGGCTTCCGCTGCGTTGATGAAAAGGTTAAGCATCACCTGTTCCATCTGGGTTTGGCTTGCGTAAAAAGGAGGAAGCTTTGGTTCAAGCTTCATCTCAAACTCGACCTCTCGGAAGATTTGATAATCTACCAAAAAATTGTAAACTTTTAGTATCACCTGGTTAAGGTCAATCCATTCCTTCTTTTCAGCGTCAGGCTTTCCAAAATCAAGAAGGGTTTTAGAGATTATCCGACAACGCCTGGCAAGGTCTATAATCTTATCCACAAACTCTCTGGCTTTGCTCCCGCTTGGGACTTCATCCTTTAACATCTCTGCATAAAGGAGGATCCCTGAAAGGGGGTTTTTCAATTCGTGAGAAATTTCACCAGCAAGCTTCCCAAGGCTCATAAGTCTATCCGTATGATACCAATGATGGAACTTAAAAAGGTCTCTATCGCGGATCAGAATATGAAGATGCCTTCCTTCATCCAAACTCAGGGTTATGGAATAGTAAAAGGCTCCTTCATAGGGGAAAAGGCTTAACCCAGGGGAAAAGGAAAAATAGCCTAAAACCTTTTCCAAAGGCTGTCCTACGGGCTCGCTCTTAAGCCTAAAGGTGGTAAGAAAGGCTTGATTTACCCCAAGGATAATATGCCCCTCAGCTGTCAAAGAGGTTATGGCTAAAGGATATGGGTATGAGGAAAAACCCTCCAGTTTAAAGAGAAAATCTCCTTCTTTCACGCCTATAGATTAAGCATAACTTTTGAGCAAGCCTAAAAGATTGTGAATTTCTTCCCACATGAACTGACTGGACATGAAAACTATGAGAGTTTTTTCCCCAGTTTGCTTTAAGGGAAGAAAACCATTTTCTAAAAGGTGCGCCTTTTTACCTCTTCTTCTTATACCTTGAATCAGCCTTTCCAAATCAAGCCTTTCTTCTGGGGGCACCTTCTCAAGAAGAGGCGACTTTTTTATAAACACCTCATCCGCTAAGCTTAAGACCTCTTCGTAGTCTACCTGAAAGACCTTTCTCCTGCTGGTGTTAGTCCGTGGCTCAAAGATTATGATGGTTCGCTCGGGGTTTATTGTCTCCTTTAGCCCAAGAAAAGTTTCCTTTACGGCGGTTGGATGATGGGCAAAATCGTCAATCACTACAATATTTCCCTTTGCGTAAAGCACTTCCTGCCTTCTTTTTACCCCTTCAAAGTTTTCTAAAGCCTTGATAATTTTTTCTTCCGAAAAACCAAGATGGTATAGCAGGGCATAGACGGCGATAAAATTAAGGGCGTTATAATCACCGGGGAGGGGGAGAGCCCCTTCCTTGCCTACTTCAATTTCTCCTCCCTCATGCTTAAAGATGATCCTTGTGTTAAAGCGACCGTCTTCAAAGGTGGTAGTTGCTTTAAGTAGGCGAAACTCGGCTTTCGGGTCTTTACCGTAGCTAACAACCCTTGCCTTTGTCTCCTTTGCAAGCCTTCTTAACACTTCATAATCCCAGTTTATCACTATAAGACCCTCTCGCGGAACCTCAACTACAAGCTCTTTAAAAACCTTTACCAAGGAATCAAAATCAGGGTAGGCATCTGCATGGTCGTACTCAAGGCTTGTAAGGATTAGACCAAAGGGCTTGTAGTGTTTGAACTTTGGAGAAGGGTCAAAGAAGGCTGAAGGATATTCATCCCCCTCAACGACTGCCCATTCTCCCCTTCCAAAACGATAATTAAGACCTGTTTCTCGCAAGACTCCACCCACAAGATAAGTAGGGTCTTGAGAAAGGGCTGAAAGGGCATGAGCTAATAGGGCGGTTGTGGTTGTTTTTCCGTGGGTTCCAGCACAAACAAGGACTTTTTTCCCGGGGAAAATATGCTCAGAGAGAAACTGCGGGAAAGAAAGAAGGGGTTTTCCCATATCAAGGCTTGCCTCTACTTCAGGGTGGTCTCTTTTTACGGCGTTCCCAACGATCACCAGGTCCGGATTAAAAAGCTGAATGTTTTCATTCTTTGGTTCAAAAACTGGAATTCCCTCTTTTTCTAAGATCTCGCTTGCTGGAGGATAGAGGGGTAGTTTATCTGAGCCTGAAACCTCATACCCAAGCCTTTTTGCAAGAGCTGCTACCCCTGACATACCTATCCCGCCAATACCAATAAAGTAAGCCTTCATCTTCCTCCCTCTTTATACAAAGCTTCAACAACTTGCCAGAGGTATTTTACCACTAAGCTATGCCTTAAAAAGCCTTCAAGGGTCGGACAAACTCGCTCCCCATCAAGAACCACCAAACCCTCTTTAAGAAGAGGCTCTAAATCCTCCTTAGGAATGGAAAAACCTAAAAGCCTTTTGATCTGAAGAGTTGAAAATCCTTTCTGCATCCGAAGCCCCATGAAGATGACCTCTTTTGCCATGTCAAGGGGTGTTAGCTCCTCTAAAACTTCATCATCCTTCCACCGAAGGTTTTCAATACGGGATACAGCCCCCGGTCCAATCCCAAGGTAGGGCTTAAATTCCCAGTAGAGGAGGTTGTGCTGACAAAAATAGGAAGGCTTTGCATAGTTAGATATCTCGTAGTGAATAAAACCTCTTTCCTCTAAGAATTCGTGAGAAGCTAAAAAAAGTTTCCTTCCCAGGCGAAGGTTCTTTTGCCGTTGCCTTTCCCCAAACCTTTCAGCAAATGGGGTCCCCTCATAGGGAGTAAGCTCATAGAGGGAAATGTGCTTTACCGGAAAATTTAAAAGCAGGCTCAACTCTTTTAAAAGGGTTTTTACCCCTTGACCAATATAGCCATAGATCAGGTCAACGGAGAGGTTTTCAAACACCTTAGCCCCCATCTCTAAGGCTTTAAGGGCAGTTTTAGCATCATGGACCCTTGAGAGGAAACGCAGTCCCCGGTTTGCTAAGGACTGGACCCCAAGGCTTAAACGATTAAACCCAACCTCTTTATAGCCTGAGAGCTTCTCAAGCGTTAAGCCCTCGGGGTTTGCCTCAATAGTTAGCTCAACTGGTTCAAAGATAAAATGCTTAGAGAGCTCGGAAAAAAGGCTTTCATAAAAAGCTTGCGAAAGAAGGCTTGGCGTCCCCCCTCCGGCATAAAAGGTGATTATCCTTATTTCTCGTAGGAAAAACCGCTCTTCAAGCAGGCTCTTTTTCCGCCTAATATCCTCCTTGATGATAGCTAAAAATTCCTTTTCTTCAGGCTTTTTAGCGACGGAATAGAAATCGCAGTAAGGGCACTTCTTGAGGCAAAAGGGCACATGAAAATAGAGTCCAACAGCTTCAGTCATTTAAGAATTAACGAATAGCAAGGTCAGGGAAATTAAGGTCCGGGCTTGGTTTCTCAAAAAGTATCCTTTGTCTAAAGGGCACGCCTAAGTTCCTAAACATTATCAGTATCTCTTCATTTTCAACATATTCAGCAATGACCTTGATGTTTAACCTCTGGCAAAAGCTTAACACAGATTCTACCATAGCGGAATCCTCTACCATACTTCTTTGAAATAAACCAACAACAAACCCATTCTCAAGCTGGGGCTGTTCAAAAAAGGTCCACCTACTTTGTCCTGCCGAGCGAGAGCGAGGCATCCCTCACTTCGTTCGGGCGACGTCTTACAAGGAGACCCCTCGCCTAACGCTCGCGGCGACAGCCCATCCATGTCTTCCCTCAGTCCTTGAGTGCTTCAAAGTTTTCTTTAACTTTAACCAAATTCGCAATATAATAATAATTGTATGAAGGCTGAGGTTTGGGTTTTAGACGACGAAAAGCCGATCTGCGAAGTTTTGGTAAGCATCCTTCAGGATGAGGGCTATTCCGCAAGAAGCTTTATTCTGGCAAGAGACTTTTTTAAGGCTCTAAAAGAGCAAAGACCGAAAGTAGTCTTTCTTGACCTTTGGCTAAAGGATGCTGACGGCATGGAAGTCTTAGCGAACTTAAAAAAGGAACATCCGGAAATACCTGTCATCATCATCTCCGGGCATGGGACGGTTGAAAGCGCGGTTAAAGCCATAAAGCTTGGTGCTTTTGATTTCATTGAAAAGCCCCTTTCCTACGAGAGAGTGCTTCTCACCTTGGAGCAAGCTTTAAAGTTTGCAAGTCTTGAAGAAGAAAACCGAAGGCTTCGTTCTGCCCTCTTAGGTGAGGTAAAGCTTACCGGTAGCTCTAAAGCCGTTGAAGAGCTAAGAAAGCTCATAAACCGTGTGGCAAAGCTTGACACTACAGTTCTTATCTACGGGGAATCTGGGGTAGGCAAAGAGGTTGTGGCAAGGCTCATTCATCTTAACTCAGACCGAAGAGATAAACCCTTTATTGAAGTGAACAGCGCTGCCATCCCGGAAACTCTTCTTGAGGCTGAGCTCTTTGGCTATGAAAAAGGAGCTTTCACGGACGCAAGGTCAGCAAAAAAAGGTAAGTTTGAGCTTGCCCATGGGGGAACAATCTTTCTTGATGAGATAGGGGACATGTCCCTTTCTGCTCAAGCAAAGCTTCTTCGAGTTTTGCAAGAAAAAAAGATAGAAAGGCTTGGTGGTTCTCAACCCATCATGGTTGATGTTAGGGTTATCGCGGCAACGAACAAGAATTTAGAGGAGCTCATCGCTCAAGGAAAATTCCGCGAAGACCTATACTACCGCTTAAATGTTTTCCCAATCAGGGTCCCAGCCCTCAGAGAAAGAAAAGAGGACATACCCCTTCTTGTTGAAGAGTTCCTCGCAGAGTTTGCTGTGAAGATGCCTCACAGAGTAAAAAGGTTAGCACCTGAGGTGATAGAACTCTTCTTAAACTACAGCTGGCCTGGCAATGTTCGGGAGCTTAAAAACACCGTTGAAAGATTGGTAATCTATGCTGGAGACAAAGAAGAAATAACCCTCTCTGACCTTCCCCCAGACCTTATATCTCAGCTTGAAGGACGGCTTACACTTCAGAAGGAAGATAGGCTTGAGCCTTGGTTCAATCTCAAGGACTTTAGGCTTGCTAAAAGACAGTTTGAACGGGAATATCTAAGAAGAAGGCTTGAAGAGAACGATTGGAATGTCTCTCAAACGGCAAGAGAAATCGGTATTGAAAGGGCTTATCTCCAAAAGAAGATCAAAGAGCTTGGTTTGAAGCCCTAAGCTTATACATTGCCCTGGCATAACACTCTGCTGAGAGGGGAGTAAATTCTTTCCTTTCCCATTTTTTATATGCAAGAAAGCCAACCATAACCGCATTATCCGTGCAAAGCTCCGTCGAGGGAAAGTATACGCTAAAACCTTCTTCCTCCGCCCTCTTCTGAAAAAACTCCCTTAACCTTTTATTTGCTGCAACCCCACCCGCAACGACAACCCTTGGGATACCAAGCTTTTTAAACGCTTTTACTGTCTTTTCCACAAGGACCTCGCAGACAGCCCTCTCAAACCCAGCGCAAAGATGCTCAACCTTTAGCCCCTCTCCCTCTTTTTTCACAAGATGAAGCACAAAGGTTTTAAGCCCAGAGAAGCTAAAGTCAAGGTCTTGACTGGTAAGTAAAGGGCGGGGAAGTTCGTAGTAGTCTGGGTCTCCCTTTTCAGCAAGCTTGCTTATTGCTGGACCTCCTGGATAGGGCAAACCAAGGAGCTTTGCTACCTTATCAAAGGCTTCGCCCGCAGCATCATCCCTTGTGTGACCAAGTAGCTCTAAACGGTCAAAATCGGTAGCTAAAAAAAGCGCGGTATGCCCCCCAGAAACAAGAAGCCCAAGGAAGGGAAACTCAACCTCCTTCTCAAGAAATATGCTAAAGACATGGGCTGACAAATGGTCAACCCCGATAAAGGGTATTCCAAGAGTTAGGGAAAGGGTTTTTGCGTAGGTTGCGCCAACAAGCAAAGACCCTATGAGCCCTGGTCCAAGGGTTGCCGAGATAACTTTTAGGTCTTTTGGAGTAGCCCCTGCTTCAGCTAAAAGCTTTTTGACCAAAGGATGTAAGACTTCAAGCTGCTTTCTGCTTGCTATCTCAGGGACAATCCCGCCAAAGGGTGAATGCAGAGCAACCTGAGAGTAAAGAAGGGAATGGACAAGCCTTCCTTCAAGATTAAACAGAGCAACGCCGGTTTCGTCGCAGCTTGTCTCAATGGCAAGAAGCATCGCTTAGCGTTTCATTAAGTAAAGAGAACTTTCTCAAGTAGCTCGGAGAAGATGTGAAGGAAAAGGAGATGTCCTTCCTGAATCCTTGGTGTGTTTGATGAAGGAACAAGGATAAGGATATCGCAAACTTCTGGCATCTTCCCGCCTGTTCCACCGCTTAAACCAACGGTGGTTAGACCAAGCTCCTTTGCCCGCTTTAGCGCAAGGAGGACATTGGGTGAATTTCCGCTTGTGCTTATCCCAAGGGCAATGTCCCCTTCCTTCCCTAAGGCTTCAACCTGCTTGACGAAGACCAATGAAAAATCGTAATCGTTAGCAATAGCGGTGAGGACTGAGGTATCGGTAGTTAGAGCAATGGCTGGAAGGGGCTTTCTCTCAAGCTTAAACCTGTTTACAAGTTCTCCTGCCAGGTGTTGAGCGTCAGCCGCGCTCCCCCCGTTGCCAAATACAAGAAGCTTTCTTCCTTGACGAAAGGCTTCAGCGCAAAGCTCAACAACCTGCAAGATCTTTTCACCCTCTTTATGTATAAATTCATCTATAGTTTGACTATGCTCTTCTAAAATTTTGGTTAAAAGAGATTTCTCTAAAGTCATCGTAGCACCCCTATTGAGTAAGGTCGCTCATCCTGCCAAGCAACTGTTATCTACGGCCTTTATTTTACAATCATATATTTCAACTTATAGTAAGCTAAGCCAAGGTATTCGTGCATGGCGATGTTCGTTAGGTCTAAGTATAAAGGTTTAGGAAAGAGGTTTCTTAAGGTCAAACGGGGCACGCAAAGATGATGGGCAAAATGTGTTGGATAGGGTATAGGATTTAGACCCTCCTTTTTAAAGATAAGGGTTGCCCTTGGAAGATGATAGGCTGAGCTTAATAGCAAAAAGGGTTCTCCCTGAGGTAGGATGTTTTTCAAATCTTTTGCTGAGCTCAAAGTGTCAAGCGGGGTATCAATAGACAAAGCGTTTACTCCAAGGTTTTCTAAAAGCTTACGATAATATTCAGCCTCCCTTCCTTCTTCATAGGAACCACCCAAAATGATAAGCTTTGCTTTTGGATTTTCCCTTAGGATTTTTAGCGTGCCTAAAAGCCTTCTCATCCCTTCGCTCGTTATCCTTTCCTCTAAGCTTAGGTTTTCACCGAAGTTTATACCCCCGGTCAAAAGGACGATGTATTTAACTTCTTTGGTTAATTCTATGTTGGGTTGCTTTACCCCCCTTTCCAAAGATTTAAGAAGTAGGTAAGGAAGGACTGGTGTTGTAGAGAGGTAATACAGAAAAACCGCCACAAAAAGGAGAAGCCTTCTTCTTCCCCTTCTTTTTTCAAGAATGACATAAATCGTAACCAAAAGAAGAAAAAGGAAGATCAAGGTAGAGGGATAGAATAGGTAAAGTAAGAATTTTTTGAGGAGGATTAAAGTTTCCGACATAGAAGTTGGCTAATTTTACCTTAGTATTCTTCGCTTGTCCAGAACTCCCTTTGAAATCTGACAACTTTATTTCTCCCAAGCTCCTTAGCCTTATACAGAGCAACATCGGCAAACTTTATTGCTTCCCAGATGTGAGTGGTATCAACGGGGAATTCGGAGCAGCCGATGGAAATAGTCCGTCTGATTATTCCCTTGGGAGTTTTAAATTCATGCTCTTCAACCTTTCTTCTTATCTTCTCTGCTACCTTTTCCGATTCACCCTCCTTCATGTCAATAAGAAGGATTAGGAATTCCTCGCCACCAAACCTTACGACTAAGTCGGATTTCCGAACAGAAGAAACAAGAAGGTTAGCAAGCTCCTTCAAGATCAAATCCCCGATATCATGTCCGTATTTATCGTTTATGGACTTAAAATAGTCGAGGTCACACATAAGCACACCAAGGGTTGTTCCTCGGCGAAGGATTTGCGCTGTCAAGTTATCAAGTATTCCCTCAAGGAACCTGCGGTTATAAAGCCCTGTTAATGGGTCCTTTAAGGTCTGCTCCTTTAAGGCTAAAGCGTAGCGTTTGGATTCTAAAACAGGTGCGGTTTCTTCAAGGTATCTTTTCGCCATGGATAGTTTTTCCATAATTTTTTTAGATTTTAAAGTAGTAATGGTTCCTGGAAGATGGATTTCAACGACGGCTAAAACCTTACCCCCTGAGGTCATGGGGATGCAAACATGGTTTGTTACTCCTTGATATTCATAATACTTGCACGGAGAAGGGGTGCTGAGAGAATCTACTACCTCACCCGTTCTTTTTGCTCGGCAATGATCAGCGTTAAAAAGGGGTTCTGGATTAACCTCAAGGTCCTCGTCGGATTTGTAAACAACGGACATCGTGTTTGCCGAGTTTGAAACCTCATAGATCACAATAGCCCCAAGGCTTAGCTTCTCTAAGGTTTTACCAAGCCTTGTGTATATATCCATAAGGTCTTCATCGTTTTCAATAAGGTGCCTGTAGATTTCTAACTCCTTAAACTGTTGAATTAAATTCTCCACAAGACAGGCAAGGCTTCCAATCTCATCCCTTGCCCTAAGACAAGAAATATTTTCCATCTCAACCATTGAAGCACGGGGGTTAGTGATTAGTTCCGCGATCTTTTGTCTCATTCTATCAAGCGGTCTTTTCACCATATAATAAAAGGCAAGAGCTCCCCAAATTAGGAAGATGAAGATAAAGATGATCAAAAAAAGAAGAGACAGTTCAAAGTATAGGCGCAGCTCTTTTTGCGTAGCTAAAGAAGGGTTGTTCATGATTTCCTCAAGGAGAAAGTAGAAATAAAAGGTCAGAGCGAAGTTGACTAAAACGCAAGCACCAATAATAAAACCAACCTTCCAAAATAAGCTTAACTTAAGAAAAAAACTTAAAAGTTTAGCTATCCAATTTCTCATACTCAACCTCATTTAATTCTAAAAATAATATTTACAAAAGTCTAAAAATAATATTTACAAAAGTTTGTAAATTATATTAACCAAAAAATTAATTTGTCAAAGTTAATTTGGGCTGTTTAAAAAAGTCCCCCTACTTTGTCCTGCCAATCCCCCTATTTTGTCATGCCGAGCGATAGCGAGGCATCCCACACCTCAATCGGGACGGCGTCCCGGGATGTCATCCCGAGGCGTGTAAGCGCCGAGGGACCCCCTCGGCTGACGCCTCGGGGTGACAGAAAAGAGAGAGGCTCGGGGTGACAACCTCCCACCATGTTTTCCCGAGGTGCGTATGCGCCGAGGGACCCCTCACCTGTCGGCTCGGGGTGACAGAAAAGAGAAAGGCTCGGGGTGACAGTGGGCTTATACAAAAACATTTTTTGAACAGCCCAAGGTTAATTTTAGGAGTTATATACTTGCACCTGCGCTTGCTACAGTAACGATCGAGCCTTCCCCAAAAGGTAGAGCTTCTTGCTTATAAATCTCTCCCGTTGCCTTAGCTTTAAGGGTTGCGATAAGCTTGGCAAGCAAATACAAGCACCCTGATCCGCAGCATTTTAGAGGCTCATTTTTGATAAGCTCTTCCTTCAAAGCTTGCGTCTCCCCCTGAAAAGCAAGCTCTATGACCCTCTTGTCAAACCGCATGGCTAAGCCTGCAATCTCATCCCCTGCCGAAAATGGGTCCCCATACCTTAAACCGAGATGACAAAAATCTATGCCAAGGACAATGTAGGTCGTATCATCTATTAGGTCTGCTAAACCCTCAACAAACCTGTCTGTAAGTTCTCCTCCTGCCTCTAACAAATGATGAGACCCAACGAGTATGGGGAGGGAAACGATGGAATCACCCCCAAGGTAGCGCAAGAAAAGGGCTTGAAACTCAATAGAATGCTCCCTCCTGTGGACAATATGGTTTGGGAAGAGTTCAAGCTTTTTTGAATTGGCAAGATAGAAATAGCCTCCCCGGTCAAAACGCAGAAGACCAAAAGGAGTGTGCATGTCCTTAGTTAAAACGGAAAAGGGATAATCAAGATAGTGCCCAACCCCTAAGATGATCACCCTTGACCCAGGCGGAAGCCTAAACCTTTTGTAAGAACTGGCATAACACTTAGCACCAACCCGAAGGTCTATGTGAGGAGCTATAAGGATCCGTGGAAGCTTTACTCCCTCAACAGGTTCAAGCTTCAGTAACTCTTCAAGAAAAGCCTTTGCCTCTTCAGGGTTTAAAGGATAGCTTATGTTGGCGTGAGCCATCGGTCTTGCTGGCAAGGCAAACCAAGCTTCATAAACCTTTTCTTTTAGCTTTTCAAAGGTTGGGCTCCAGAGAAAACCCTTTTCGTCCAGGGTTTGCACAAACTTAACAACCTCCTCAAAGGGCACGATCTGACCAAACCTCTGAGTAGCCAAGGCTTGTAGGTCCCGTAGGTCATGGTTACCATCCATATAACTGAGAAGAAAAACCACCTCTTGAGGGATGGGCAAGACTTCGTCAACAAAACCCACAGGATCTCTCAAAAAAAGGAAGGGCTTCCCCTCGATCGTCCCGGGAATGGCGTCAACCTGCCTAAGTATGGGTTTGAAATCTGAGTTCATCATAGCTCGGAGACATCTCCAAAATCTTCTTGAGATAACTCTTGGCAAGCCTGCTTTACTCGCTCTATGGCGGAATAGAAATCGTCCTCGATCGTTCTTACCCTTACTCCGTAAGCCTTTTGGACTGCCTTCCGAACAATCTCCCCCTTTAGGAGGGCGTTTTCCCAACCAAACTCTGCATACTTTTGATTAACAATGTCGTTAAGCTCAATTAGGGCTTTTGCCCGGTTTCTTCTCTCAACCACCCCTTCGCTTAAAGGCACCCTAAGGAAATCATCGACCTTGTCCACAAAACTCTCGTAGAAGCTTGCCGGAAACCTTTTATCAAACTCCTCAATAGCAAACCCAAAGGTAATAAGCATCGGTTCTTTTAAGTAAGTATAAAGCTCATCCTCAATGAGGTTTGGGTCCTCCCGGTAAAAATCCATGTAAAGCCGGTAAGCTTGCTTAGCCTTTTCTTTAACATTCGGTGGTTTTTCGGTGTTGAACTCAAGGATGTAGTGGTACATCTTCTCATCAACAACGATGGCTAAGATCTCCCGTGCCCCAAGGCTCCGCATAGCCTCAAGCCTATGCCTTCCGTCAACAACATAATACTTACCGCCTTTGGGGACGACCACGATGGGCGTCAGGAACCCAAGCTTATCGATGGCAAGTTCAAGCTGTTTTCTCAAGCTTTCCGAAATGTCTCTTTGGAATGGGGGAACTTCGATTTCCTCAAGACGAAAAAGGGCAAGCTTTAGAGGTTGTTTCTTTACCGGGTCTTCAAAGACCGCTATCTCCTTCATTTTCTCTCCTCCTTGGGTCTTAATCGGCGCTCCTTCTTAAAAAGGTGGGAATGTCAAGTATGTCTTCTATCGGCTCATCACTCAAAGACCTTTTAAGCTTTTCCTCCCTTCTTTTTCGCCCCTCTTCAATGGGCATAATCTTATCATCCTTTACCTTTTCACCCACCTTCTCAATACCGGTTCCGATTACCGTAACCCTAAGGAGGTCCTCCATAGACTCATCGTAAACTATGCCATAAAAGACCTTTGCTTCGGGATGAACTTCCTTAAGGATGGTCGAGGTAATAATCTGGGTCTCATGAAGGGTAAAGGTTTCAGGATGAACGGTGATATTGAGGAGAACACCCCGAGCCCCAGCCAAAGATATATCCTCAAGCAGAGGGCTTGAAACCGCCATGTTTACCGCAAGCTCAGCCCTATCCTCACCCCTTGCCTCACCCATTCCCATCAGCGCTACTCCTCCGCTTTCCGTCATAACCGCTTTCACATCCGCAAAGTCAAGATTAATATAGCCGGGGGAAAGCACTAAGTCAGAGATGCCCTTCACTGCATAATATAATACATCATCTGCCCTCTTGAACATCTCATAAAGCTTTTCTTGAGGGGAGCCAAGCGTCAAAAGCCTATCGTTAGGGATCACAATTAAAGTATCAACAAACTTTTTCAACTCTTCAAGCCCCTCTTCTGCAATCCTTTGCCGCACCTTCCCTTCAAAGGTAAAGGGTTTGGTGACGACTGCCACCGTTAGAATCTCCATTTCCTTGCAGATCCTTGCTATAACTGGAGCTGCCCCTGTTCCTGTGCCACCACCCATTCCGGCAGCGATAAAAACCATGTCCGCATCCCTCAAACAGTCCCTAATCTCCCTTTCGCTCTCTTCGCAAGCCCTTCTTCCAATCTCAGGTTTTCCACCGGCTCCAAGCCCTCGGGTTAGGTTCTTTCCAAGATGGACCTTAATGGGTGCTGGATTAAGAGAAAGAACTTTGTAATCTGTGTTTGCTGAAATAAACTCCACTCCACTTATTCCCTTTTTTATCATATGAGCAACTGCGTTCCCTCCAGCACCACCGACGCCTATCACCTTGATGATAGGTTGAAGCCTTATTTCTTCATCTACCATCTCAAAGGCTAAACCCATCTTCCTTCCTCCTTTAGAATTTTAAAATCCTTTAATCCACTCCTTGAGCTTCTGTAAAATCCCTTTCCCCTTAGATGTTTTAATTTCTTCGAGTTGATAGTTTTGAAAGGCATAAACAAGCATTCCGACCGCTGTGGCAAATTGAGGATGATTTATCTCCTCTCCAAGCCCTTTTAGCTTAACAGGATAGCCAATCCTCGTCGGAAGGTCTAAAATCTGGTCTGTCAGATAGATTAGACCAGGTAGAAGGGCTGAACCTCCGGTTAAGACCGCACCGCCTGTCAAAAGACTTTTATCCACATTCTTGGAAATATTCTGGTCTACCAGCTCCAGTATTTCCTTCATCCTTAGCTCTAATATTTCAGCAAGAACCCTCCTGCTTATCCTTCTTGAAGGTCTCGCCCCAACCCCTGGGACCTCAACTTCTTCTTGCTCATCAACAAGCTCTCTAAGGCAAACCCCTTTCTCTATCTTGATTCGTTCCGCCTCCGTTTTAGTGGTGCGAAGTCCGATGGCTAAGTCGTTCGTTAAGTTTTCACCGCCTACAGGTATTGAGCCTACATACTTAAGGACATATTCCTGGATAACCGCAAAGTCTGTAGTTCCACCACCAAGGTCTATGATAAGTACCCCAAGGTCTTTTTCTTCTGGCGTTAAAACAGCCTCTGCAGAGGCTAACCCTTGATAGAGGACAGCCGAAACCTCGATCCCTAAGTTTTCGAAACAGCGAAGAAGGTTTTGCACCTGAGAGCGCTGGGCAGTGATCAACTGCACATGAGCCTCAAGCCTTACCCCAGACATCCCAATGGGCTGCTGAACCCCCCTTAAATTGTCAACCACAAACTCCTGAGGGATCACATGGAGTATCATCTGATCCTGAGGAAGGTCTATGGATTGAGCTGCTTGAATAACCTCGTCAACATCCTCAGGAGTTACCTCCCGATTTTTTAAAACTACAACACCCATACCAGTCCAGGTCTTCACATGGCTTCCGGCAATGCTTGCCAGCACCACCTGCGGGGTCTGTTTAGCCTGGACTAAAGCCTTTTCGATAGCCTGTTTGATGCTTGAAGTTGCCTCTTCAAGGTTGACAATCGTCCCCTTTTTCAAACCGCTTGAAGGCACAAAACCTATACCTGTTACCCACTGCTCATTCCCTTTAATCTCCCCTACAAGGGCGCAGACCTTGGTTGTCCCAACATCAACCACTAAATAAGCACCACCGCTCATTTAAACCACCCCTAAATACTTCTGTATTTTACCAAAGCTCGACCAAATGGATAATCAAGTCTAATCAATTCTACCCGGTCTTCCAAGTGGTTATCATATATGTAGGTCATGATCCTGTCAAGATAGGAATAAAGCGTAAATAATTCGTTAGCAGTTGTAAGTGGTAAATAGATAGTTATATGACTTTTGGTGTTTAGAACGATCTTATCCTTTGTCAAAAGGATCTTCTGCAGATTTTCATACACGGGTAGATACTTCTTATTCTGTTTTAGCCAGGCTAAAAAATTGAAAAAGATATCTTTATTCTTTTCATCTTCCATAATCACATAAGGGTAGTATAAGATGTCATTTGGATTAGCTTCAGATAAGATAACACCTTTACGGTCTATAAGATAACCTTTATTGTTCTTAACTAAGATGGCAAGGGGTGACCTCTCTTTAACCTGCACTTCAAGGGTCGAAGGAAGTTGTCTTCTGAGCATAACATCTTCAATTAGATGATGTTTTTTTAACCTTTCTCTCAATTGGGCTAAGTCTAAACGATATAGTATCTCCCCACCCTTTAAATCAAGCATCCTTAAAATGTCTTCCTTGCTAACCTTAACATTTCCATAGACTTTTATCTCTTTAAGCACAAAAAGCCGAGTAAAATATAGGGCATAGAGCAAAAGCCCAGCAAGCACTATTCCAAGCAAGCTAAAAGTAAGGGCTAAAAATAGTTTTTTCTTTGTTTGCCAAAGTTCTTTTACATACTGCATCCTAAAAACTTTACCTCCGGCTCAAGCATGATACTAAACCTTTCCCAAACCCTTTTTTGCACCTCCCTAAGCAGGGCTAAAACATCTTTTGCCGTTGCTGAGCCAAGGTTTACGATAAAGTTCGCATGCTTTTCCGAAACCTTTGCCCCACCGACCCTAAAACCTTTAAGCCCGCAATCTTCGATCAGCTTTCCAGCATAACAACAGGGCGGATTTTTAAAGGCAGACCCAAAGGTTTTCTCAGCTAAGGGCTGGCTTGCCTTCCTTTTAAAGTAGATTTCCTTCAATTTTCTTTCGATTTCTTCTGGATTAGATTTTACTAACTCAAGGGTTGCGGAGACTACTATGCCTTCTTTGCTAAAGGACCGATAAGTCCAATCGCTATCCTTTGGTTCATAATCTTCTATTTTCCCGTCTTTAAGGAGCTTTACCCTCCTCACAAGCATGGAAAAGCTTCTTCCGTAGGCTCCTGCGTTCATCCGCACCGCACCACCAACCGTTGCCGGAACCCCAGCTAAAAACTCAAGCCCAGAGTAGCCCTTTTTCCTGGCAAAGCTTATTACCTCGCCAACCATAGTCCCGGATAAAGCCTCAAGAAATAAAGTGGCATCTGGAGCAAATGACCTCTCGGCTATCCCCTTCATATTCCTTAGGTTTATCACCACCCCAGAGTATCCTTCATCAGCACAAAGAAGATTGCTACCTCCTCCCACTACATACCAAGGTATATCAAGCTCCGTGGCATTTTTTACTATTTCAAGAAGCTCATCCTCCTTTTTTGGAAAAACCATAAAGCTTGCCGGACCGCCTATTCTTATAGTAGTATGCTTAGCTAAAGGCTCATCCACCTTGTAAGCTATGCCCTTCTCCTTCAAAAACTTTTCAAATATCTTAAGCTGAAAGGGCTTTCCCATCTCTCTCTTCTGTTGCGCTCAAAAGGGCTTCTCCGATTTTATACACATCCCCTGCACCCATGGTCACAAAGAGGTCGCCTGGAGAAAGAAGCGTTTTAACCACCTCTAAAGCCTTGCTTTTTTCAGCATAGAAGGTAGGCTTTTCTTTACGAATTTCTTTTACCGCTTGATAGAAAGCCTCCCCAGACACTCCTGATATCGGCTTTTCGCTTGCCGGATAGATATCCGTAAGGATCAGGATATCAGGCTCCTTCAACACTAAAAGAAAGTCTTCCCAAAGGGCTTTGGTTCGGGTGTATCTATGGGGCTGAAAGAGAAGAATTAGGCGTTTATCCGGATGTTTTTTCTTTAAGGCTTTTAAGCTAACCTCTATCTCCCTTGGATGATGAGCATAGTCATCATAGATTAGGGCACCTTGGGCTATTCCCTTCAGCTCAAGCCTCCTCTTTACTCCCCTAAACTGAGAAAGGACAGATAAAACCTCCGGGATGGGTAAGCCTAAAACTAAGGCGCAGGCGATGACACCCAAGGCATTCTGAACATTATGAAGCCCTGGAACTTGAAGTTTTAGAACCCCAAGAAATTCCTCTCCATGGTATACGGCAACCTCTGGATAAGCGGTATCGCTTAAAACTTTTCCTCTAACTTCGTTCTCCTCGCCTAAACCGTAGAAGATAAAAGGTAAAGAAAGCTCAGCAACCGTTTCCCTAATACCAGGGTCATCTCCGCAAAGGATAACTCTACCCTCAGGGCTTGTCCTCAAGATAAAGCTTTGGAAAGCCTTCTTTATGGCGGTAAAGTCGGCGTAAAAATCAAGGTGTTCCCGGTCGATGTTCGTGATGATAGTAATGTAAGGGTTGTAGTAGAGAAAAGAGCCATCGCTTTCATCAGCCTCGGCTACAAGGTAGGTTCCTTCCCCGAGTAAGGAATGGCTTTGCAGGTTGTTAACGATCCCCCCCACAACCACGGTAGGTTTTAGCCCAAGCTTGCAGAGAAGCTCAGCAAGCATGGAGGTTGTCGTAGTCTTTCCGTGAGAGCCAGCAACAACGATGCTCTTTGGATGAACGCTCATCACTTCAGCGAGCATCTTAGCCCTTGGTATAACCCATAACCCAAGCTCGCGAGCTTGCTTAAGCTCGGGATGGTCGAGAGAAACAGCTGAAGAATAAACCACTATCTCAACCCCCTCAAGATGAGAGGGATGATGCCCAAGAAAAACGGGGATCCCAGCTCCGCGGACCTTTTCCAAGTATTTGCTGTCTGAGAGGTCGCATCCTGAAACCTCATGCCCCATCTTATGGAGAATAAGAGCTAAACCGCTCATCCCTACGCCGCCTATACCCACGAAATGGATTTTTCTCTTCTTCTCAAGCATGCCTTATCTCCTTTCAACTAAAGCTTCCATCTCAGCAATTGCTCGCTCTAAGCCTTGAGGGTCAAAAAACTTTCTCATCGCTCTTCCCATTTTAACCCTAAGTTCCTTTTGAGAAAGGGCAGACCTCAAAAGGCTTAAGGCTCTCTCCGGTGTAGCTTCGCTTTGCCTTAGCATAAAGGCGCAGCCAGCTTCAACCAACGCCTTTGCGTTTTTCTCTTGATGGTTGTGCGTAGCATAAGGAAAGGGTATAAAAAGGGCAGGTATCGCAAGGGCGCAAAGCTCAGCGATGGTGCTTGCCCCAGCTCGGCTTAGCACAAAATCTGCCTCGCTGTAAACAGATCCCATATCATCGATAAAAGGCAAAATCTTAACCCTCCCGCCGAAGGCTTCTTCATTAAACCTTTTCTTTACCCTTTCATAATCATCAAGCCCAGTCTGCCAGATAACCCTTAGATTTGGGAACTCTTCAAGAAGCCTTGGCAAGACTTCTAAAGAAAGCTCGTTTATAAACCTTGCCCCAAGGCTACCCCCCAAGATGAGAAGACAAACATCTTCTTTCTTGTCCTCTTTTTTCTTAAAAAGAGACCTTCGGACAAAATTCCCGCTAAAAACTACCTTATCCTTCGGGAAATAATCTTTGCTCTCAGGGAAGGAGATGAACACCCTGTCAACGAAACGGGAAAGAAGCTTGTTTGCCACGCCAGGGATAGCGTTCTGCTCATGTAGCCCAAGCCTTTTCCCAAGTAGCTTCCCAGCTAAAACGACGGGTATAGAAACATAACCCCCTTCGGCAAAGATAATCTGAGGGTTAAGGTGTTTAATAAGCTGTAAAGACCGTAAAAAGGCAAGACCAAGTTTAAAAAGGGCAATTATTTTTCTTGGCAAAGACCTTCCGACAAAGCCTTCAACCTCAAGATGATAAACCGGAAAGGGCTTATCTTTAAGAATTCTCTTCTCTATAGGGCGAGAGCCGGCTACAAAAACAACCTCCCTTCCCTTTTCAAGAAGGGCTTCAGCCAAGGCAAGCCCAGGCATGATGTGCCCCCCAGTTCCTCCGGCAACAACCATCCATCTCAATGATACACCACTCCCTCTTCCTTTTTTCCAAGATACTTTGGGGCATACTCTAAGACAAGCTGTCTAAAAACCTCGCCCCTTTCCGCATAATCCTTAAATTGATCAAAGCTTGAGCAGGCTGGAGAAAGAAGGACTGTATCCCCTGGCTTTGCTGTCTTAAAGGCTACGGCTAAAGCAGAAGGAAGGTCTTCCACCACATAGGTTTCAACAAGATTTGCAAGCTCATCAGCTATAATCCATCTTGCCTCTCCCATAAGGATAAGAACTCTTACCTTTTCTTTGATTAGGGGGATAAGCGGCGCATAAGAGCCGCCCTTATGTCTCCCACCAAGGATTAAAATAATGGGAGAAGGCAAGCCCCTTAAAGCCTGAAGAGTTGCGTCAACATTTGTAGCCTTGGAATCGTTAATAAAGTGGACCCCTCCAAAGGTCCCCACAAACTCAATCCGATGAGGAAAGCCAATAAAGTTGTCTATAAGCCTTTGGCCTACCTCCTTGCTAACCCCAAAGACCCTCCCCACAAGAAGGGCTGAAAGAAGGTTCAACCGGTTATGCACCCCAAGAAGCTTAAATTTATGGAGGGAATAAACTTCCTCTTCCCCAAAGGGTTTTAAGATGGCATACCCGTTCTTTAGGTAGCCAGAGACACCTGCTTCTTGCCTTTCCCCAAAGAAAAGCGTTTCCCCTTTAACCATCCCTTTAAAATCTTCAAAGTAGGGCAATGCTTTTGCTAAGATGGCAAAGTCCTCCGGAGTTTGATTTTCAAAGAGTCTGTATTTGTAGTAGGCATACTCCTTTAGGTCTCGATACCTTTCAAGATGGTCTGGGGTTATGTTTAGAAGGACGCCAACTTTTGGGGCAAAGGTTTCTATTCTTTCAAGCTGAAAGCTTGACACCTCAAGCACAATCCTATCAACCTTAACATTTGAGACCACATAGTCCGAAAAAGGTATCCCGTAATTTCCACCGGTAAACACCTTTTCTCCGGCAAACTTAAAGAGGTCTGAGACCATGGCTGTGGTCGTAGTTTTTCCGTTTGTTCCCGTTATGGCAACGGTTCTCTTTTTTTCATCCTCTGAAAGATAGGACCAGGCTAATTCAAGCTCAGAGATAACAGGAACCCCCGCCCGCAAAGCAGGAAGATAAACTTCTTGCGGAACACCTGGGCTTACAACCACAAGGTCAGCTTTTCTGAGAGTTTCTTCCCGGTGGGCTCCAGCCTCAAAAACTACCCCTTGAACCTCAAGGGAAGAAACCATAGAGGGTGGAAGCTCCTCCTTTGGTTTGGACTCGCTTACCACTACATTTGCCCCTTTAACCAAAAGGAGCCTAACCGCAGATTGCCCGCTCTTGCCAAAGCCTACTACCACTACTTTTTTCCCTCTAACATCCATGGCTCTTCCTTATCTTATCTTCAAGGTGCTAAGGGCTAAAAGCCCAAAAATCACAGAAATTATCCAAAATCTAACCACCACTTTATTTTCCTTCCAGCCAAGTAGTTCAAAATGATGATGAAGGGGCGCCATCTTAAATATTCTTTTTCCGCCTGTAAGCTTAAAGTATCCTACCTGAAGGATTACTGAGAGGGCTTCAGCAACAAAAATAGCTCCAGCAAGAAGCAGCATAAACTCCTGCTTCACCATGATGGCTATAGCTCCCATCACCCCTCCAAGCCCTAAAGCCCCAACATCCCCCATAAAAACTTCTGCTGGATGGGAGTTATACCACAAGAAACCAAGCCCAGCCCCGCCGAGGATGGCACAAACTATGGCTAACTCTCCGGCATAGGGGATGTAAGGTAAGAATAAATACTGGGAAAACTTAACATGCCCAGACACATAAGCAAAGACAAGATATACCCCGGCCACAACGCAGAAGGGAACAATAGCAAGCCCATCAAGACCATCCGTTAGATTTACCGCATTAGAACTTCCAAGCATAACAAGGAGCGAAAAGACAAGGTAAAAAATCCCAAGGTCTAAGACAACCTTTTTAAAGAAGGGTAGGTTAAGAGTTGTGCTAAACCCCAAGACTTCAAAAAGAAAAAGATAAAAGATCAAAACACCAAGAGCCTGAAGTAGGAGCTTTTGTTTTCCCGTAAGACCAAGGTTTTTTCCGCGCTTGATCTTTAGGTAATCATCTACAAATCCCACAAGCCCAAAGAAGAGAAGCACAAAAAGGGCAAGCCAGACAAAAGGATTGGTAAGGTTGCACCAAAGGAGCGAGGAAATGACCACCGAAAGGATGATGACAACTCCACCCATCGTAGGGGTTCCGGTCTTAACCATATGATGCGAAGGACCCTCCTCCCTCACAACCTGACCAAACTGCTTTTCCTTCATAAACTTTATAAACCTTGGCATAAGAAAATAAACAAGCAAAAAGGCAAAGATGGAACCATAGATCATCCGAAAGGTGATGTATTTAAAAACATTAAACACGCTTATCCATTCAGAAAGCGGATAAAGAAGGTGGTAAAACATGCCCTATCTTCCTCCCTCAAGCAAAGCCAAAACGACCCTTTCCATCCCCATAGCCCTCGACCCCTTAACTAAAACCACACACCGAGAAAGGTCAATCTTCCCTTGCTTTAAAGCTTCTAACAAGGCCTCAGTTGTCTCAAAGGTCAAGCAATCGCCCTTCCCAAACCCAGCTCTATAGTCTTGGGCATGCTCACCCACAAAAATGGCAAAATCCGCAACTTTTCCAGCAAGCTCCCCGATACTTTGATGGGCTGACTTAGCAAACTCCCCAAGCTCCTTCATATCGCCAAGTATGGCAACCTTTCTAAAATCCCCTTTTGGAAAATTTTCAAGATACTCAAGGGCTACAGCCATAGAACCAAGGTTTGCGTTGTAGGTATCATCAAGGACGACCAAATTTTCAGTCTTTATGACTTTAAGCCTACTGTAGAACTCCTCTATCTCTGGTAATTTCTCGCAGACCTCTTCAAACTCTAAGCCTGTCCCAAGGGCAATGGCTATGCTTGCAGAAAGGTTTAAGACCTGATGCCTACCTTTTAGCTTAGCAAAGACTTCCCTCTTTTTCTCAGACCAAACCAAACTTATCTTTGCTCCCTCTTCAACCTCTTCAAACCTCTCTATCCAAAGGTCTGCCCCCTTTTCAAAACCAAAGCTAATCTTAGTTTGAGGGAAGTTTTTAGCTCTTTCGCGAAGGTTTTCCTGGTCGTAAAAATAGACGATCGTGCCGTCTTCTTTCATCTTAGCAAAAAGGGAGGTTTTCTCTTCCAAGACCCCTTCAAGGCTTTTTAATCCCTCAAGATGGGCGGCATAAACACAAGTAATAGCTCCAAGGTCTGGGTTGGTAATTTCTGTAAGCCTTGCTATTTCACCTGGTGAGTTCGTTGCTATCTCAAGGATTACCCAATCCTTATCCCTATCCTGGGCAAGAATGGTCATTGGGACGCCGATTAGGTTGTTGAAGTTTGCCTCGTTCTTTCCACATTTATAAAATTTAGAAAGGATCTGATAGGTCATCTCTTTGGTTGTCGTTTTTCCGCAGGAGCCTGTTATGGCGATTACTTTATAGCTATCAAGGCTACGAACATACCTTGCAAGCTCACCCAGGGCATAAAGGGTATCCTTAACCAGGATGATTGAGACATCCCTCGGTAGGTCGTCCCATCTTAGGTAATCAGGCATGCGCTCAACAACCGCTCCTTTTACCCCGCTTGCTATGGCTTCTTTTATGAACTCGTGTCCGTCAAACCTTTTACCTTTTAACGCAAAGAAAAGAAAGCCTGGTTCAACATTCCTTGAATCAGTGGTTACCCCGGAAAAAGTAATGCCCATATCTCCGTTTAAGAGAATCCCTTTCGTTGCCCGAACTACATCCTCAGTAGATAGAACCCTCCTCGCAATCATTTGTCCCCTCTTAGCCTTTAATCTCCGATAAAAGCCTCTTTACTACCTCTCGGTCAGAAAAAGGGATCCTTTTCCCCTGCACCTCTTGGTAATCCTCATGCCCCTTCCCTGCTATAAGGAGTACATCCCCAGCCCTTAGCATTTCAAGGGCAGACTTGATAGCCTCCTCCCTATCGACCCACACATAACAGGGCTTTATTCCCGTTAGTCCTTTTTTTATGTCTTCGATAATCATCTTTGGGTCTTCAAACCTTGGGTTGTCTGAGGTTAGGATGATAAGGTCAGAAAGTTCTTCAGCAACCTTGCCCATAAGTGGTCTTTTCCCGGCATCCCGATTTCCCCCACAACCAAAAAGAACGATTAGCCTATTTCTTTGAAGAGGAGCTAAGCTCTCTAAAGCAGACCTTAAGGCGTCAGGTGTATGAGCATAGTCAACAAACACATAGGCTCCATCCTTCTCACCAACGAGCTCAAGCCTACCCGGTGGATTGGTAAGGTTTGGTAAAGCTTTCACAAGGTCATCCACAGGAAAACCAAGGGCATAGAGAACCCCCAAGGCAACCCCAAGATTTTTAGCTTGAAAATCGCCAACAAGCCTTGTCTTCACATTATAAGTCTTTCCAGCTATTTCCATAGTTAGCTCAAGGAAGGGCGTTCTTCGAATTAAGGCTACTCGGAAAAAGTCATCGTTTACAGAGATAAGTCGTAACGCTGGTCGAGAAGTCTTTAGCTCCTTAAAGAGCCTTCTTCCGTATTCTGTCTCAAAGGAGATTATAGCTACCCCATCCTCCTTAAGATACTTTGTGAAGAGCTTTTTCTTTGCTTGAAAATAGGATTCCATGTCTCCGTGGTAGTCAAGGTGGTCCCTTGAAAGGTTGGTAAACCCGCAAGCTGAGAAGTTTAGCCCAAAGATCCTATCTTGGTCCAAAGCATGGGAAGAAACCTCAAGGGCAACAAGCTTTATCCCCAAGTCTTTTGCTTTTTTTAAAAAAGGAAAAAGCACAAAGCTTGAGGGCGTTGTCTCCCGTGATGGCAAAACCTCCCCAACATCGTAATAGATGCTCCCAATGTAGCCGCTTTTTACTCCAAGGGCAGAGCTTAAGGCTTTTATAAAAAAGGTAGATGAAGTCTTTCCATTTGTGCCCGTTATCCCAACCAGAGTGATCGAGTTTTGAGGATGGTCATAAAAGCGGGAAAGGAGCTTTCCTAAGGTTTCCTTAAAATCTTTAAGCCTAATCTGAGGGGCATAAAGGTCTAAGTCAATGCTATCTTCCTGAATGATAAGTTTTGCCCCTCTTTTGATGGCTTCCGGTATGAATTCTTTTCCGTTTAGCTTTGTGCCCCGCCTTGCAACAAAGATATATCCCTTTTTTACGCTTTGCGAATGGTCAGAAATTCCTGTTATCTCCTCATCCCAGTTTACCATATAATCTTCCAAAATCTCATCTCTCGACAAAAGGTCCTTTAGCCGTTTCATCTCAAGACGCCGCTATCCTTAAAAAGGGGTAAAAGGTTACGGGGCTCGACCCCGTTTCTAACAACCAAGATAACCCGCTCCCTTCCCGATAGGAGATGGATAGATTTTTCTTGCGAGGGAAGAACTAAGATTTCTTCCTTTGCTTCTTGAGAGGAAGAACCTGAAGATTTTATGGTTGCCTCTTTTATGGTTGCCTCTTCAGCCCCAAACCTTGGCAAAACCGTCAACCTTGTGTTCTCTCCGTTTATCCTTCTTAGCTCAGCCTGCACCAAATGAAGAGGTGTTATCCTAAGATACTCTCCATCCTTTTTAACCTCTTGCTTTCCAAATTCCCATTCAAGGGTTGAAAATTCATAAGAAGGAAGAAGGTAGGGTGGAAGAAGGAAAGTTTTCTCAAAAAAGGGGGTGGTAAAGAGAGAATAGAAAGCGAGCAACTCTCCGTTTCTCTTAGCAACAAGGATTTCTTCTAAATCTTTTGTTTTTCTCCCTAAGTTTGATATCCTTTTTATTGTGTCAAGCGAAAGGGAAACCTGGAGGCTTTTCCCTTGCTTTAGACTATCATCAAAAGCCTTTTCCAAGCCTGCTACCCCATCTTGATTGCTAACTCTCCCAACCAAAGCTTCTAAACCTGGATAGATAACCTTTCTTTCAAAGCTCCATTCCACGAAGACATTATCTTCCCGTTTTAAAAGTTCTGCTTCCTCTTGGGTTAAGGAATCGGAAAGAAGGAAAACTCCCTTCTCAGGTAGGTTTACCCCTTGGGCAAGATACTTTCGCACCACTGGGGAAAGGTCATCCCCTATCATCGCCTTTCCTTTAATAAGGAGATAGGCTCGGTAATGGTCTCGGGAGATAACTAAGGGGTTCCCTTCGCGGTCAAGGATGTAGCCTCTTTTAGTTAGAACCCTCTCAATGGGGCTACTCTTTACCGTTGTAATATATAAAATTATAAAAACAAAACAACAAAAAATGCACACCCAAGGGAATAGCCTTCTTCCCCTTTTCATCAGGGCACCCTTATGATATCCTTTTCTGTTGGTGGTCTAAGCCCAAGCTTTTTAGCCTTTTCTTCAAGCATCTCCTTTGAGGTTAACCTTGTTAGTTCTGAAGTTAGATAAACGTTCTCTTGAGAAAGCTTATTCTTTTCTACCCTTACCATGAAGTATTGATAAAGTTTGTGGGCAAAGAAGACGGATACAACCAGAAAAAGAACGGTTAAAAAAAGGAGCGCGCCCTTTTCTATATAATCAATCAGAACCTCTCGTAAGCTTTCTTCCCCCTTTTCTTCTGAGCGGGCTTTCGGTTTTGAGACGGTTGGTTTAAGCATCTCTCTACTTTCTCGAGAGGGGCGCAAATTTTCTTTCATAAAAGAGCCACCAGGTTTTACTGTGTATACCTTTCCGGCCATGGCTATACCCTCTCTGCTATACGGAGTTTTGCGCTTCGAGCCCGAGGGTTGCGCCTTACCTCCTCGGGGCTTGGAGTAATGGGCTTCTTTGTCAAAACCTTAAACCTTGGGTCATTCCTGAAGGAAAGTTTGACCAGCCGGTCTTCAAGAGAATGAAAAGAGATAACCGCTAACCTCCCCCCTTTCTTCAAGATAGATGGGATTCCTTTCAAAGCTATTTCTAAGTTTTCAAGCTCCTTATTAACCTTTATCCTAAGGCTTTGAAAAACGACGGCTAAGAGGTCGTTTAAATCACGCCTCCCCTTGTAGAAGGCTTTAACCGCTTGGACTAAATCTACAGTCCTCGTGAAGGGGGCACGCTTCCTTTGTTCGCAGATAAACTTGGCAAAGAAAAAAGCCTTTGGCACCTCTCCCTCTTCAAAAACCTTTGCTAACTCAGACAAACTAAGCCTATTCAACACATCTGAAGCGGTTATTCCTAAGGTTTGGCTCATCCTCATGTCAAGGGGCTCATCTCTTTTGAAACTAAAGCCTCGTCCCACGCCCTCAAGCAAAAAGGAGGAAACACCAAGGTCAAGAAGCACACCATCAGCTAAAACCCCCTCTTGGTTTAAAATTTCAGGGATTTTGGCAAAGTTCTCTTTATAAAGCTTAAACCTGCCTTCATAAGGTTTTAGCCTCTCAAGGGCGATGTCATAAGTTTCTTCGTTCCATTCAAAACCGTAAAGAAACCCGGTAGGAGAAGACCTTTCAAGAATGGCAAGGCTATGCCCTGCAAGACCAACCGTCCCGTCAACATAGACACCACCCTCTTTAACATCAAGCCCCTCTAAAACTTCTTTAAGTAAAACTGGCTCATGATGAGCCTGCTTTTCCGTCTGCAAAGTAGGGGTTTACCGTCTCGAGGATCTGATAAAAGTTTTCCTTAATATCCTTAAACCTTTCCCTTAGCCTTTCTGGATGCCAAATTTCAAAGTAGTTTAGCATCCCAAGCAGGCAAACCTCGTGGTCAAGGTTGTATTCCTCGCGCAAAGCCTGAGGCAGGAGCAGTCTTCCCTGTTTATCAGGTTGGCACTCCTCAGCCGAGCCCAAAAAGTAGCGTAGAAACTCCCGTCCTTCCCTCATGCTCCAGGGAATGCTTAAAAGCCTCTCCTCAAGCT
>WYEG01000037.1 GCA_009903935.1 Caldimicrobium sp.
AACGAAGCCTACGCCGTTTTATCAGACCCTGAAAAAAGGCGCCTCTATGATATGTATGGTTCAGCTGAGTTTGAAAAACGCTACACTCAGGAAGATATCTTCAGAGGCTTTGATTTTGAAAACATCTTTAAAGACTTAGGCATTGACCTTTCTGGGTTCTTTAAAAGAGGAAAGAGGGGAGGAAGGGTTTACACCTTTGACATTAGCGACCTTTTTGGAAATCTCTTTGGGACTTTCTTCGGAGAGGAAGCTCAAGAGTTCGGAGAATTTCACGAACACATCCAGGTTGACCTCCCTCTTTCAGTAGAGGAAGCTCTAAAGGGTGGTGAAAAGGAAGTTATCCTCCCAGACACCTTTGAAACAATAAGGATTAAGATTCCGGCAGGAGTTCAAGATGGACAGATACTAAGAGTGGTAAGGAGACGAGGGCGGTCAACCAAGGAGTATAACTTTAGGGTGCGGATCCTTTCTAAAACCGGCGTAAAAATAGAGGGAAATAACATCTATCTTGATCAAGAGGTCCCTCTTTCTACGCTTTTTTTAGGTGGAGAAATAGAGGTTATGACGCCTGAAGGGAAAAAGGTAAGGGTTAAGGTGCCTGAGCTTACAAAGCCTGGAGCAAAGTTAAGACTTAGAGGGCAAGGTTTCCTCGGTCCAGATGGTAAAAGAGGAGACCTTTACATCCTTTTGCATGCCAAAATGCCAGACCGGCTTACCCCTGAGCTAAGGTCAATCTTTGAAAGGCTTAAGGAGCTTGGATATTAGTTGAGCGGATCTTAAAGGAGCTTCTTTACTTCGAGGGGGACTATCCCGAGTTTTTGGCTAGAAGGCTTAACATACCCTTGTCAGAGATAAAAAATTGCCTTAATATACTTTTAACCTTCGGGCTTGTGGAGAGAGATCCTAAGGCTCAAGATTACTTCGTGGTCAAAGAAGAGCTTAGAAGTCGGCTTAAAAATTTATTAGAAAAGGATGGAGTATGAGCGAAGAGTTTGAGTTTACTCTGCCAGAATTACAAGAAGGCGAGGTCGTTGATGTTCCGGAAATACTTCCTTTGATGGCCATAAGGGACATCGTTCTCTTTCCGTCAATGGTTGTTCCCCTTTTTGTGGGGCGACCTCAATCCCTTAAAGCTATAGAAGAAGCTTTAGCAAATGAAAAGCTTATAGTCTTAGCAACCCAAAAGATCTCCCGGATAGAAAATCCTAAACCCTCTGACTTATATCCTATAGGCACGCTTGCCCTGATCCTTAAAACTTTACCTCTATCCGAAAACCGGTTAAAGGTTGTAGTTCAGGTTTTATCCAGGGTTGAAATTCAAGAATTCTTGCAGACAGAACCTTTCTTTAAAGTGAGAGCCATTCCTTGTAAGGAAGAAGAGCCTGAGGTAATAACCCCGGAGATCGAAGCGTTGATGCGGAGCGTTAAAGAAAATGTGGAAAAACTCCTTTCCTTAAAAGGGGTTCTCAACCCAGAAATTCAAAATGTCATTCAATCCGTTGAGGAGCCTGGGCGTCTTGCTGACCTCATCACTATGTACATCAAGCTTAAAGTCAAGACTGCTCAAGAGCTCCTTGAGACCTTAAACGGGGTTGAGAGGCTAAAGAAAATTTCTGAGCTACTTCTTCAAGAGATAGAGATAACGAAGCTTCAGAATAAAATTCAAACGGAAGCTCAAGAAGAGATCGGAAGGTCTCAGCGGGAATACTTTCTTCGAGAACAGCTTAGGGCTATAAAGAGGGAGCTCGGAGAGTTTGACGAGACAGAGACGGAGATCGAGGAGCTTAGGCGTAAAATAAAACAGGCTAAAATGCCAAAACCTGTAGAAAAGGAGGCATTTCGTCAGCTAAAGCGTTTTGAGCTCATGCACCCTGATTCTTCAGAGGCAGCTGTCATCCGGAACTATCTTGAATGGTTGATCGAACTACCCTGGAGTAAAAGCACAAAGGATAACCTTGACCTAAAGCATGTAAAACAGGTTCTTGACGAAGACCACTACAACCTCGAGAAGGTTAAGGATAGATTGATCGAATTTTTAGCGGTAAAGAAGCTTAACCCCGAAGCCAAAGGAGCCATTCTTCTTTTTGTTGGACCTCCCGGAGTTGGAAAAACAAGCCTTGGAAGGTCGATAGCTCGAGCCTTAGGCAGAAAATTTGTGAGAATAGCCCTTGGTGGTTTAAGGGATGAAGCGGAGATCCGTGGACACAGAAGGACCTATGTGGGCTCAATGCCCGGTAGGATCATCCAAGCTATTAAACAAGCGGGCGTTAACAACCCGATCATCATGCTTGACGAGATCGACAAACTTTGCAGGGATTTCCATGGGGACCCGGCAAGCGCCCTTCTTGAAGTCTTAGACCCTGAACAGAATAAGGAGTTCGTCGACCATTACCTTGATGTCCCCTTTGACCTCTCAAAGGTGCTCTTCATCTGCACCGCCAACATGACCGAGCCAATTCCACCCGTCTTATTAGACAGGATGGAAGTTATCTACCTTTCAGGCTACACCTTCAAAGAAAAGCTTGAGATCGCGAAAAGACATCTCCTACCAAAGCTTATAAAGGAACATGGTTTAAAGAAAAGGTCTATAAGCATCCCCGATGAAGTGATCTTAAAGATAATAGAGGAATACACCTCAGAGTCCGGTGTAAGAGAGCTTGAAAGGAAGCTCGCCCAGATCTGTAGAAAGGTTGCAAGAAAGATTGCCGAAGGAGAAAAAGGACCCTTCAAGGTCACCTTAGAAAACCTCTCAGATTATCTTGGACCGCCTGAGCATCTTGAAGAGATGAGGCTTGAAAAAAACGAAGTAGGTATAGCTACAGGGCTTGCGTGGACTCCTTACGGTGGCGAAGTTCTTTACATCGAAGCCTTGGTCCTACCTGGAAAAGGGCAACTAATCCTTACCGGTTCTCTTGGTGAGGTCATGAAAGAAAGCGCCCAAGCAGCCCTTTCCTACATCAGGTCAAGGTATAAGGAGCTTGGGCTTGACCCAAAATTTTCAAGTAAATACGACTTCCATATCCATGTTCCGTCCGGTGCTATACCTAAGGATGGTCCAAGCGCCGGCGTTACCATGGCTATTGCCCTTATCTCCGCCCTCACCAAAAAGCCTGTCTCAAAAGACTACGCCATGACCGGAGAGATCACTCTTACTGGAAGGGTCTTGCCTGTAGGGGGTATTAAAGAAAAAGCCCTTGCTGCCCTCAACAAAGGGATTAAAAATGTGATCATTCCAGCCAAAAACGAAAAAGATTTGATAGAGATCCCTCAAGATTTAAGAGAACAGATCAATTTTATAAAGGTTAACCATCTTGATGAAGTAAGAACTCTTGTGATAATAGAGGGCGGGGGAGAAGACGATGGGCAAAAAAGGAAGGCTACCTAAGGAAAGCGTTCAAGCCATAAAAAAAGAACAGCTTGAGGCTGTAGATGAATCTTGTAAACCTATCGGAGTTTTAACTCGAGCTGAAATTCATCAGAAAGGATTACCTCACCGTTCGGTCCATATTTTTCTTTTTAACGATGAGGGTCAAATTTACATTCATCGCCGGTCCCTTGATAGGGAAGAAAATCCTGGGCTTTGGAATTCATCAGCCTCAGGACATATCCTTGTCGGGGAAACCCCTTTAGTTACTGCCAAAAGGGAGCTAAAGGAAGAGCTGGGACTTAATGTAAAACTAACTCAAGTTTTAAATGTTAAACCCTGTCCGGAAACTAATTTTGAATGCGTGGTGCTCTTTGAAGGAAGGACTAAAAAGATGCCCAAACCTAACCCAAGGGAAATTTTAGAAGGAAAGTTTATTTCCATCCCTGAGCTTGAGGAATGGATGGAGAAAAACCCAGAGGATTTTAGCCCGGCCTTTCGTTATCTATGGAAGCTTTATCGTGAAACAAAGGCTCAAACTCAAGAATAACCTCGCTTAACCCCTCTTTTTCTAAAATAGCTTTAATCAAAGCATAATCTTTATTTTTAAGATAAATATCTAAAGGAGCCAAAGCTAAAACCTGAAGCTTCCTTTCCTTTTCCTCTTGCGGTAGCCCCTTAGAAAGAATAGACTCTCTTATCCTACGCATAAGCTCAAGATAAGATGCATACTCCTCTCCAAAAAGCCTCTCAAGCCTTTCTCTAAGCCTACGAGAAACTGCTGGGCTTGCTCCAGAAGTTGATATAGCTAAAGTAAGAGCTCCCCTCTTTACCACAGAAGGGACAATAAATGACGATACATCAGGCTGATCCACCACATTACAGAAAATCTTTCTCTCTTCGCAGGCTTGAAAAACCTCCCTTTGCACCTCCCTTTGATTGGTGCAGGCAAAGACAAGCCAGGCTCCCTCTAAGTAGTCAGCCTTAAAGATATCTTTAATCCAAGTAATTTTCCCCTCTTCAGCAAGATTTGCTAAAAAAAGAGTAGCATCAGGCGAAACCAGAACTACGATAGCGTTAGCCTCTAAAAGGGAAAGTATCTTTCTTTCGGCAACTTTACCCCCTCCGATAACGACGCACTTTTTACCCTCAAGCCTTAAAAAGGCAGGATAGTAGCTAATCAACTTCTCCCCAGCCTTCAAGCTTTGACCTCCAAAATTGGGTTGCTCTTGGATAGATCTTCTTTATAGCCACCCTAAGGTATGAGCCTTCCCATCTTTTTTCAAGAACCTCTATGTTAACCCTTGTCTGCTTAAAATGGGAAAGTAAAGCCAAAAAATTAGCTTCATCCCTAAATCTTAAACGAAAGATTTCGTAGGATGGTTGATCAAGACTTAAACTTTTCAAGGCCTCTTCAAACATGTATCTACCAACTTCAGCCATAACCTCATCTTTTAGTTCTGGAAATTCGTGTATTCCAAGAAGAAGTCTTATAAGCCTAAGAGAAACAAAATTTGGGTCTACCTCACCAAGATAAGGGAAAACAACTTTAAGGTCGGCAAGGTTTGAATAGGGGGTAACATATTTTACCCTTCTCCCCGCCCCTTCTGTCTTAAAAACGAGCCCTTCTCTACCCTCTCGATGATACCTAAAAATAAGACTTCTTAATTTTTCATAATCTTTGTCTGGGGCAAGGGGACCAAAAATCTCGGGATGGGGAAAATCGTATTCTTTAAGCAGTTTAAGCTTCTCCTCTGCGGCTAAAAAAACTCCCTTTTCCGTATCGTAAAAGTCAAACACGAAAAAGCAAACATCTTCCTTAACTTGAGGGGGAAACTCCGACACAAAAGGGTTTTCTGGACCGGCAAGCTCTGCACAAACGACCACATTTGGGGATCGGTCAAAAAACTCAGGAAGCCTTGGTAAAAAATCAGCATACCTATCGTAAGCAAAGGGGCACACAAAGCCCCTCCTTGTAAAGGTAAAAATCTCATCCTCAACCTTAGCAAGCCTAATGTTGTAGCCCTCAATCTTTTCTTCAGCATAGAAGGGATATTCGAGGTAGCGCTTAATACCTGTTTTTAAAACGAATATCCGTGGAATAGACGGATATCCCGGAACAAAAAAGTTTTTCCCAAAAACCGTTCCAGCTTGAAAGCCCTTAAACTCCTTGTTCAGGCGGAAAAAGTATTTTCCCCGGAAGGAAGAAAGCTGAAGCTTCTCCTTCTCAAGGGCTGATTCCCATTCAGATAAAGGATATTTCTTTAAACGAGGATTTTCGTTATAGCACTCGGCCAGAAATTCCTTAGCTTCTTTCAATCCTTACAACTCCTTTACCATCATCCAAATTATTAACTGAAATTCTTAATCCTTCAAGAAATAGAGGAACAAGCCAGGCTTGAGTGATAAGATGCATGGTTATACTGGATGTAGTATAGCTCATAGAGGTTGCCTTGCCAAGGTAAACAAGATAAGCTAAAGGTAAGACAAGCTGGTCGGCTAAATACGGGTCAACCTGCGCCCCCTTTCTTAAGAATTCGAGAGCTAATTTAGCGGAGCTTTTCCCTACCTCTTCAGCGGGAAGACCCCTTGCCCCAAGGCTTGAAAATCCAGCCCTAAGGCTCCCTCCTTTAAGTAAAACAAAGCACATTGTGCCTGGGCTACTACTTTCCACTACCTCTTGCTTTACTTCGCAAAGCTCATCTAATCTTGAAATCTCGCTAAAGCTTTTAAAATATCCGAGAGCTGACTTTGCTTGTCTTTCAAGAATATGCCTTGGCAAATCCTTGCTTATCAGGCTTATGATAAGAACTCTTTCAAGACCAAAGGCTTGGGAACCATTGTCTTGAGATTTTTCGCAAAAAAGCGGGCATTTCAAATCTTCTGCGGGCGGAATTTTTGCTCTAATTATACCTTCGCCCGCAGGGTAAAAGCCTGCTCTTTCTAACTTAAGCTCGGCCTTAAAACCAAAGGAGGCTAACATTGGTTCATACACATACTCCAAATAATGATAAGTTGGGCTATAGGGGACATGCGTTCCGCCTTTAAGAATAACCTCAGCACCCTTTGCAAGGCTTAAGGGTAAGAAGATGGTTTGAAAGACAAGGGTTGTTGCCCCAGCTGTGCCAATGTCAAAAAAGTATCTACCCGCTTTGGGTTCAGTTCTTGGTTCAAACACCAGAGTGGTTGAGCCAAGGCTATCGCCCGTAGTTTTTGCTTGTGAAAGTTCTTTACAAGCTTTCACGCAAGCTAAGTGCTGGGGCATAAGCCCCGGCTTTTTTCTCTTAACTCTGATGTTGATAAGCTTAAAGGGCTTTCCTGTAAGAAGGGAGAGGGTCAAAGAAGAGCGTAGGATCTGTCCTCCGCCTTCTCCGTAAGAGCCATCTATTTCCAGCATTCTATACTACCATCTTAGTAGACCGCCGTTCACATGGATGACTGTGCCAGTGATGTAGCTTGCCTTATCGCTTGCCAAAAAAACGGCTACATGGGCGACCTCTTCCGGCAGTCCCGCCCTGCCAAGAGGTATCTCTTTGAGAAAGGCTTCCTTTACTTTATCTGGCAGTTTTTCTGTCATATCAGTTTGAATGTAGCCAGGGGCAATGGCGTTAACGGTGATGTTTCGCCCTGCAAGCTCTAAAGCTAAGGACTTGGTGAAGCCTATCAACCCAGCCTTCGCGGTAGCATAGTTTACCTGCCCAACATTCCCAGAAAAGGCTACAACCGAAGAGATGTTGATGATCCTCCCCCAGCGGTTTTTCAGCATGTAGGGTAAAACCGCCTGAGTAACATAAAATGCTGAAAAGAGGTTGGTTCGTAGCACATCCTCCCAATCCTTTTCCTTCATCCTGAGAAAAAGAGTATCCCTGGTAATGCCAGCGTTGTTGACCAAGATGTCTATTGAGGGAACTTGAGGTTCTAAATCTTTCACAGCATTTTTTACTTCTTCGGGATTAGACACATCAAACTTGGCAAGGATGGCTTTTCCGCCAAAGCCTTCAATGATCTCTTTTACCTCCTTTGCTTTGTCTTCTGAGCCAAGGTAGTTGATGATAACCGTAGCCTTGGACCTTGCCATCTCAATGGCAATAGCCCTTCCAATCCCCCTTGAAGCCCCGGTTATAAGGGCGACTTTACCTTCAAGCATACTCCCCCCTTGATAGAATATCTACTAATCCACAATTCCAGCTTTAACTTTTTATGGTTCACATATACTTTTATGGTGTCAAACTTTAAATATATCCGTATTTTTAAAAATGTGAATTCAATCCGAGGCTGTTCAAAAAAGTCACCTTTACTTTGTCCTGCCTAGCAACCTCTCTTTTGTCCTGCCGAGCGTAAGCCGTGCATCCCTCGCTTCGCTCGGGACGACAGCTCCCACCGTGTCATCCCGAGGCCCACAGGGCTGAGGGACCCCTCGCTTCGCTCGGGGCGACAAAAAAGGGCTCGGGGCGACAAAAAAGGGCTCGGGGCGACAAAAAAGGGCTCGGGGCGGCAAAAAAGGGCTCGGGGCGGCAAAAAAGACGGCTCTGGGTGACACATGGGGGCTTGCACAAAAACATTTTTGAACAGCCCTAGGGGAAGCCACCGCTCGCCCGCCCATACCTTCCGTGGTTTACTAAAATGGTAAACATACTGAGCAATTGATTAAAATAATATCTCTCGGGGTTTGCTAAATTTGTGAAGGGTGCTTAAATAATAGATGAGCAAAAGGAGTAAACGTTATGGAGCTAAAAGAAAAGGCTATTGAAATATACAACAGGCTCAAAAAGCTTTATCCTTCGGCTAAGGTTGCCCTAAACTTTGAAAATCCGCTTCAGCTCCTCGTTGCTACCATCCTTTCAGCTCAATGCACTGATGAACGGGTTAACAAGATAACTCCTGACCTATTCAAAAAGTATAAAACCGCAGAAGATTTTGCCAAGGCTGACCTTGAAGAATTAGCTCAGGATATACGCCCAACGGGATTCTATCAAAAGAAGGCTCAGTATATTAAAGAAGCTTGCAAGATGATCGTTGAAGAGTTTGGGGGAGAGGTTCCACGCACCATGGAAGACCTCCTTAGGTTGCCTGGTGTTTCAAGAAAGACGGCAAACATCGTCCTAACAAGCGCTTTTGGGATCGTTGAGGGGATTGCCGTTGATACTCATGTTCAGCGCCTCTCGCAAAGGCTTGGTCTTACTCAAAATCAAAACCCAGAAAAGATCGAAAGAGACCTAATGGAAATTTTCCCTAAAGAAACTTGGAAAGACCTTACCTATCTTTTTCAACAGCATGGAAGGACTATCTGCCTTGCTAAAAAACCAAAGTGCGAAGAATGCCAGCTAAAAGACCTCTGCGATGCTTACTCATCCCAACATTGACCCGGTAATCATCTCTATTGGTCCGCTTCAAGTGCGTTGGTATGGGCTGATGTATATCATAAGCTTTCTTTGTGCCCTTTTTATCGCTAAGCGCTACCTTAAAGAAATTGGCTTATCTGAAAAGATCCCTTTCTTAGAAAACCTTCTCTTTTACAGCTTTCTTGGGTTGATAATAGGAGCTCGCGTTGGCTTTTGTTTCTTCTATTACCCTGACTACTTTTTAGCTCATCCTTTGGAAATTGTAAAAGTTTGGAAGGGGGGCATGTCCTTTCACGGTGGGCTGATAGGGGCTTTAGTGTTTGGATTTGCTTACATAAAAAAGCATAAAGAAAGCTTTCTCTTTTGGGCTGATGTAGCCTCAATTCCAGCACCCCTTGGGCTCTTCTTCGGAAGGATCGGGAATTTCATTAATGGAGAGATCTTTGGGAAACCTACTAACCTCCCTTGGGGAATGGTCTTTCCAGAAGGGGGTCCTATCCCCAGACATCCTGTCCAGCTCTACGAGTGCCTTGTTACCGGGCTTTTTCTGTTTTTGATAATGTATAGTCTTAGACATAAGGCTTGGCCAGACGGGGCAAAGTTTGCTCTCTTTTTAGTCCTCTATGGAATTTTACGCTTTCTTTTTGAATTTTTAAGAGAACCTGCTCAAAGTTTGCCCCTTCTCTTTGGTTGGATGACGATGGGACAGGTGCTTTGCCTCTTTATGATAAGCTTAGGGCTAACCATCCTTTACTTAGTCTTCTCTCGGCAAAAGTCTATCTAACTCTTTGGCAATGAGCTTTGCCTTGATGAACTTTTCCTTAAAAATCTGCTCTGGGTCTTCAGAATAATCTAAGGCTTTGATGAGCCTTTTACACTCCCTAAGAAAGAGCCTACGAAATTGTCTACCAAAGGGGTTGTCAAGCTGAATCCTTGCGTAAAGGTTTTCGTCCTGCCAGGCAAGCCGTCTTAAGACCTGAAGAATGCCCTCAAAGCTTGGCGTGGAAAGGTCAACTATCCTCTTTAGGTCGAGCTTACTTCCCGCCAAGATGTTCCCGAAAAGGACTAAGAAAAAATGGTTCATAACCTGAATTAAGCCCATCATCCTATCGTGCTCTCTCGGGGGGACATACACAAGCTTTGCTCCTGCAGAAGAAAAGAGCTCAATAAACCAAGCCTTTATTCCCTTGCCTCTAACAGGATAGTAGGCAATTATCCTATCTTTAAGGCTCTTCTCGTAGGGACCAAAGAGGGGATGGGTTGCTAAAACCTCTCCTTTTTTAAGATATCTTCTCATAATCCGAACGGGGTCTAACTTAAGCGAGCAGATATCAAAAACCCAGTTTTCTTCCCGAACATAGGGGGAAAGCTCAGACACAACTTGTGGGAACCCATCAAGGGGAACGCTAAGGAGAATAACCTTAGAGGTCTTGCAGAGTTCTTCGTAGCTTGGACCAAGGTCAACATCTTTTATTAGGACTTCGTAGCCCTTTTCTCTAAAAAATTTGGCAAAAAAACTACCCATCTTTCCTTTTCCGCCTACGATGCCGATCCTAAAGTTATCCTCCATCCCCTCCCCTCTCAAAGATTTACGCAACCTCAAGCAACTTTAGCCTATCCTTCCATCTCCTAAAAAGCTCTTCCTTTATCACCGCGTATTTTTTAAGCTCGGGGTCTTCTTTTATGAGGTCAAAGGCGCATTCTCTGGCTTTAAGTAGCACATCGTAATCCCTCACCAAGTCAGCCCTTCTAAATTCCAGATAGCCAGACTGCTTCGTGCCAAGGAATTCACCCGGTCCACGGAGCTTTAGGTCTTCCTCAGCGATCTTAAAGCCATCCGTGGTCTTGGTTAAAATTTCAAGGCGTTTGAAGGCCTCGCTCCCAAAGCTAACTTTATAAGCAATAAGAAAGCAGTAGGACTGTTTATCGCTTCTGCCAACGCGCCCCCTCAGCTGATGAAGCTGAGAAAGACCAAACCTTTCGGCATGCTCTATCACCATGACCGTAGCATTAGGGACATCAACGCCAACCTCAACCACGGTAGTTGAAACAAGAATGTTTATCTCACCCCTTTTAAAGGCTTGCATTATCCTTTCCTTTTCATGGCTTGACATTTTACCATGGAGTATTTCTACCTTAAACTCGGGGAACACCCTCTTTTTAAGCTCTTCGCCGTAAGTTAGAACAGCCTTAAGGTCTAAGGCTTCGGACTCCTCGATAAGGGGGAGGATCACATAGGCTTGATGCCCCTTTTTGAGCTCTGCTTTAACAAGCTCATAGGCAAGGTCTTTGTTATGTTCAAGAAAGAGCTTCGTGATGACTGGTTTTCTTCCCTTTGGCATCTCATCAATGATAGAGACATCAAGGTCGCCATAGATGGTTAAAGCAAGAGTCCTTGGTATGGGTGTTGCGGTCATGACCAGGGTGTCTGGGGTTAAGTCCTTAGCTTTTGCCCGGAGCTCTGCCCTCTGCAACACTCCAAACCTATGTTGCTCATCGATGATAACTAAGCCAAGCCTTCTAAACTCAACAGCCTCCTGAAAGAGGGCATGAGTTCCTATCACCAGTTGAATGTAGCCAGCTTTTAACCCATGGTAGATTTCCCTTTTCCTTGAAGGGGGAGTGCCTCCAGTTAAAAGGGCAACATTCAGCCCTAAAAGTTGATTATACTGCCTAAAGTTGTAGTAGTGTTGTTCAGCAAGGATTTCTGTGGGGGCCATAAGGGCTACCTGATAGTCGTTTTCAATGGCAATTAGAGAGGCTAAAAAGGCAATCACCGTCTTTCCACAGCCTACATCCCCTTGAAGAAGTCTGTTCATCGGAACAGGACGAGCCATGTCTTGCTTTATCTCCTCAAAAACCCTCTTTTGGGCGTTCGTTAGCTCAAAGGGAAGCTTTGCTAAAAACTCCTCCACAAGCTTTGAATGGACATTAAAGGCTATGCCAGACTCTTCTTTGAGCTTACCTTTTCTCCAGCCAAGGGCAAGCTCAAGGAAGAAGAACTCCTCAAAGGCAAGGCTTTTATGGTAGATACTCCTTCCATCCCGAAGGGAGATAATATCAGCGTTATCATCAGGTGCATGAAGCTTTTCTAAAGCTGTTCTTAAGGGCAGATAACCAGCTTTTTTTAAGTATTTGCTCGGGATGAGATTTGGAATGTAAGGTAGATATTCTTCAAGGGCATTCTTTAAAATCTTTCTTAGCACCTTGTTTGAAACCCCTTCCATGGAAGAGTAGACTGGGACAATTTTCCCTATCTCAAGGGTTAGCTTTTCTTCCTCCTCATCTCCTACCACTTCAGGGTGTATCATCTCAAAGTTTCGTCCAAAGCGAGAGACCTCACCGTAAGCATAAATCCTTTTGCCAAGAGGGTAAAGCTTTCTCCAAAGCCCCTCGTTGAAATTAAACCATTTTAGGTAAAGGTAGCCTGATCCATCGGTGATAACCACCTCGTAGACCCTTCGCCTCCCATAATGGGAGGGACCTGATTTTATGATTTCTCCGTAAACAATTAGACTTTCCCCTTCAACAAGCTCGGATATGGGAGTAACTTTTCTTCTATCTTGATAATCTCTAGGGATAAAATAGAGAAGGTCCTCAATGGTGTAGACTTCCTTTTTAGCAAACTTTTTAGCAAGCTTTGGTCCTATGCCTTTAACGGTGTCTATGCTTCTTTCAAGCACCTCTCGTGAAAGCCTATATTCATCAAGCGTAGGAAAGGTATCGACATCCGGCAGTTCATTTATTTGAAGGGGTTCATATTTTCCTTGGGCAAAATCTTCTAGCAGAGCTTTAGCCCTTAGAATACGGTCCTTCTTTTCAGGAAGCGTGAGCGTATCAAAGCCATAAAACAACTTTTTTAGCTCCTCTCTAAAACACTCTGGAAGCTCGTTAGCCGAGGAAAGAAGGGCAAGAATGGTTTTTTCTAAATGTTTAGTTTTCGGAAGGAGGGCAAAATCATTCTTAATCAAGCTTTCGATTATTCGCCTAAGTCTATCTAAAATTTCATTTCTTTCCATAAGACCTTTGCTTAATACGGCAGTTTATAAGGAAATTCTAAGCAGGAAAGCATCCGTTGCATCTCAAACAGACCCTGAAGGTTTCCTCTTTTTCTTGCCCCTTGGAGAAAGATTTTTGCCTTTTTATGTATATAATACAAAAATAATATTCTCTCGTCGGCAGCTAAAAGCGGCAAATGCTTTAGGTAGTTTTTAATCAAAGACTTAACCCGGTAAAGATCAAGACCCCATCGAGAAGAAAGTTGCCCTTCATGCCCTCCTTCTTTCACTACCAAAGGCTCTGAAATGTAGCCCATGGGATATTTTAAGGCATAGCGAATGAAATAATCGTAATCCTCGCAAACTGGAAGACTCTCATCAAAAAGCCCAAGTTCAGCAAACACTTCTCGCCTAAACATTACGCTTGAAGGAGAGACAACGCACAGGTCTAAGGCCCGGTCTAAAAAATAGCCTCTTGCCTTGGCATGCCTCTTCTTTGGGTTTATCCTTCTCCCATTCCTAAACCATACTTCTTCAGTTTGCACCGCCATAAAATGGGGATTTTTAAGAAAAAATTCAACCTGTTTTTCCACCTTCTTCCGCCTAAACATGTCGTCGCTATCAAGAAAGGCTATAAATTCACCCTTAGCCTTTAAAATCCCTCGGTTCCTCGCGAAGGAAACTCCAAAGTTTTTGGGAAGCTTTACATACTTTAAAGGATACTTACAGACAATGTAGGGAGTTTCATCCTTTGAACCATCATCAACCACGATGAGCTCTATACGAGGATAGGTCTGCTTTAGGACACTCTCTATCGCTCGGACTAAAAACCTTGCCCTTTGATAGGTTGGAATGATTACAGAAACTAACGGAAGAAACATTAAAAATTCATTCAACTATACATAAGAAATATCCAATTCAGCTTCTTTTATGATACTCTTTTAAGCTCAAGGATTTTTTCACAAATTCATTAATCACGGTTTCTCTTGCGATAATAAGGTCAAGCTTTTTTTAAAATAATTTTCCATAACTTCTTCCTCAAATGGTTATAAATTTTAGAGTATAAGCAATTTTAAAATAGTCAAGCAATTTGAAGGGGCTGTTCAAAAAGGTCCACCTACTTTGTCGTGCCGAGCGATAGAGAGGCATCCCCAAGGAAAAAAGAGGAGACCCCTCGGCTGACGCCTCGGGGGGACAAAAAAGAAGCTCAGGGGACAGCGGGAAGGCTTACACAAAAACATTTTTGAACAACCCCAAGGAAAAAACTTGACAATTTTGTTAACCATTTTAAAAATTTAGGTTAACACAAAAATGTCAAAGGAGCAAAACTTAACATAAAAATTGCAGGAGGTAGTAAGTGTTGAAACCTAAAAAACCATTCAAGAGGCTTATTTTGGGGAGCCTGCTTTTCCTTCCTTCACTTTCCTTTGCGGAAGAAGTGGTGCTTCTTGAGAAGGTCCAAATCGTAGGACAAAGTCTTCC
>WYEG01000032.1 GCA_009903935.1 Caldimicrobium sp.
CTTGCCCTCGGAACTGTTGTAGTAGGCTTTATCATTCATACCCTTTATGTAGGAGCTCTATCCCTTGACCTTTGGCAAGGGACCCCTTTGACCTTTAATCATACCCTTATCTTCTTTTCTTGGACGCTTGTTTTAGCTTACCTTTCCATAGTCTTTGGGAAGATAAAAGCCTATAGCCTTGGAGCCTTTTTCCTTCCTTTACCCATAACCTTTTTCCTTTTGGGGATATTTCTTGAGCCCCGAGAATCGCCCTTCATACCCCTTCTTCGTTCCCTTTGGTTTCCCGTTCATGCGATATCTTCTCTTCTTTCTCATTCTTTTCTTTTGCTTGGGTTTGTCTCATCCTTGATGTATATTCTACAAGATAGGGCTTTGAAGAGGAAAAGCTTTGGCTTTCTGTTTAAGAGGCTTCCTCCGCTTGATTCCTTAGAAAGGATAAGCGAGAGGTGCCTCTACCAAGGCTTCTTTTTTTTATCCCTTGGAATTATAAGCGGTGCCATCTGGAGCGAGCTTAGCCTTGGAGATTACTGGAGGTGGTCTGCCAAGGAGGTGTTATCTTTAGTCCTCTGGCTAATCTACTCAGCCATGATCCACCAAAGGGTGCTTATCGGCTGGAGGGGAAGGAAACTTGCCTACATGTTTGCCATATGTAGCTGCATATTCATTCTTTCCTTTCTTGTGATTAATCTTTATCAAAAGGGGTTTCACACCTATGCCCGCTGATTATGCTATCCTTCTTATTGGACTAAACCATAAGACAGCTCCAGTTGAGATTAGAGAAAAGCTTTCCTTTGCCAAGGCAAACCCGCACCCTCTTCAACTCCTGCGAGAAAGGCTAAAGGGTTTGTTCAAGGAAGCCTTCTTTCTTTCCACCTGCAACCGGGTTGAATTTTGCGTGGTCGTCGAAGATCAGGCAAAGGACAAGTTTTTAGAAGAATTTAAGAAGTTTTTAGCAGATTCTGCAGGGATCAATCAAGAGGAGCTTACAAACTACCTTTATGTGTATGAGGATGACCTTGCGGTAAAGCATCTTTTTGAGGTGGCTTGCGGGCTTGATTCCATGGTTCTTGGTGAGCCGCAGATCCTTGGGCAGATGAAGGATGCTTATAAAAAAGCCCTTGAGTATAAGAGCACTGGACTTTTCCTGAACAAGCTTCTTCATCGGTGTTTCTTTACGGCAAAGAGGGTCCGGACGGAGACCGGTCTTGGAAGCGGTGCTGTTTCAGTAAGCTACGCGGCGGTCATCCTTGCTAAAAAGATCCTTGGGAGCCTTTCTGATAAAACAGTGCTCCTTATTGGAGCAGGGGAGATGGCTGAGCTTGCCTGCACCCATCTCTTAACCCATGGGGCAAGCAAAATCCTTATTGCCAACCGCACCCTTGCTAAGGCGGTTGAGCTTGCCGAGAAGTTTAAAGGAAAAGCCTATCATCTTTCTGAGCTCAAAGAGGTTCTGACCCAAGCAGACATTGTGATCTCCTCAACGGGTGCTGAAGGGTTTGTCGTAACTAAAGACCTTGTGGCAAGCATCCTTCGGGCTCGAAAATACCGCCCCCTTTTTATCATTGACATTGCCGTCCCAAGGGATGTAGAGCCTGAGGTAAACTCCTTAGAGAATGTTTATCTCTACGACATTGACGACCTTCAAGCCGTGGTAGCTGAGAACCTCAAACATAGGCAAGCGCAAGCCCTGAGGGCTCAGGCTATCATTGAAGAAGAAGTGCTTAAGATGAAGCGTTGGCTTGCAGAGCTAAGCCTTCATCCAACCATAAACAGGCTCACTGAGAAGATAGAGGCTATCCGCAAAAAGGAGCTTGAAAAAACGCTTAAGCGTCTGCGAAACCTCTCACCAGATGAAGTAAAAGCCTTAGAGGTGCTTACTCAATCTTTAGTCCGGAAGATCCTCTACTATCCCATAAAATTTTTGAAGGAAGGCTATCACGAGGAGGGAAGGCTTGCTGTAAGCCTGATCCGGGAAATCTTCGAGCTTGATGAGCCTGCTTTAGAAGAGTTGGATTTTACTTTAGAAGAAGTTGAAGAGACAGCCGAGAAAAGGGTTCATTAGCTAAGCTAATTAAAAAGGAAGGTCGTCCTCTTCGAAGTTTGAAAAGTCCTCGGAAAGGTCAATGGGTTCTTCTTTGGCTGGTTTGCTCTTTCCTTCTCTGTTTTCGAATTCAGACGCTTTATTGGAATTTTCCCTTCTATCAAGGATCTTTAGGTTTATGGCTACAACCTCGGTGATGTATCGTTCTCTTCCCTCTTTGTCTTCAAACTTTCTTGTTCTTAATCTCCCCTCAAGATAAACTTGGGTGCCAACTTTTAAGTATTCTCCGCAGATTTCGGCAAGCCTTCCAAAGGCAACCACCCTATGCCATTCCGTGAGGGTTTCTTTGGTTCCTCCACGGTTTATAACCTCATTCGTGGCAATGCGCATTGTGGCTACAGGCTTTCCTTCAAGGGTGTAGCGAATCTCAGGGTCTGCCCCAAGCCTACCAACGAGGATGACCTTGTTTACACTCATGATTTAAAGTTAAACCCGGTTGAGTTTGCTGTCAAGTAAGCCTGAAAGAGCTGAAAAGATAGCCCCCATGAAGTATAATAAAGTTCTACAATGGAAAGCTTTGACCAAGCGCTTTTTTACTTGATAAACCATGCTCGTTCTCCCTTCTTTGATGCCATTTTGCCATTTTTCACGAGCCCATACGCCTTTTTACTCTTCCTTTTGGCCTTTTTTGTAGCCCTCTTCCCTTTAGCATTGAGAAAAAATATAAGGACTATAGCCATTGCTTTTTTCTTCTTTGTCTTGGGCTATGGCATTTCTGATTTTAGCTGTAGCCACATCCTAAAACCCATCTTTGGAAGGGAGCGTCCCTTCGCAAGCCTTGAAAGGGTTTACTACTATACTCCTGAAGGAAAGTTTGTCTTTCTTGAAAAACCAATAAACAAGGAGACACGCTCCTTCCCCTCTTGCCATGCCACAAACGCTGGCTTTTTAATGGTTTATACCTTTTTTCTGAGGAGGCAGACTTTATTTTTGACACTTCCGACAGCTATTCTTGTTGGTCTTTCAAGGGTATACTTAGGGCACCATTTCCCCTTTGATGTCTTGGGGGGCTTCTTTTTTGGAAGTATTTTAGGAATTGTTTTGGGAATTATTTCAGGAAGGATTACGAAAAACTATGGGAGAAGGCTTTAAGAAAGGTTTTCTTGATTTTCTGGTAAGCAAGGAAGGTTTTTTCCTCTGGCTCTATAGCACATTTCTTGTCCTTTTTCTTGGGGAGTTAAACCTTCCTCTCTCTTATGATGAGGCTTACTACTGGGACTGGAGTAGGGCTCTTGATTTTGGATACTACAGCAAGCCTCCCATGGTTGCTTGGATTATAAGACTGACAACGAGCCTATTCGGAGACACCGAGTTTGGGGTAAGGGTAGGGGCAGTCCTTCTGCGGGTCTTTAGCCTTCTTTTTGCCATGTATTTCTTTTACAGATACTTTGATAGGCTAAGAGTAAGGCTTATCCTTTTTACCCTCTGCTTTACCCCCATCTTTACTATTTATAGCTTTATCATGACCATCGACCCACCCCTCTTTTTCTTCTGGATAGCAAGCCTTTTTTTTGGAGCCTACTTTTTAGAAAAGAGAAATACCCTTTCAGCCCTCTACCTTGGGCTTTCAATCGGTCTTGGTCTTTTAACCAAGCAAACCATGCTCGCCTTTTTGGCTCTTTTTCTTTTTTACCCTCTTCTCTTTGAGCGAGATTTGCTGAAAAGGAAGCAAACTTTAATCTGGGTTGGACTTCCTTTTATTTTGATTTTGCCCAACCTCTTATGGAACTTAAAGCATGGATTAGTCATGATAAAGCATACCGAAGAATCCTTCTCAAGGCTTTTCCCTACTCCTGAGGAAGTAGCAGAATTCTTTTCCGGAGTATTTTTCCTTTACGGACCGGTTCTTCTCCCCCTATTCTTTTACTTTTCCTTTCGCTACGCTAAGGTTTTAGGAAGGTTATTCAAGACAAAGAAGCCTCCCATTCCTGATGATAAGCTTTTTCAGTTTAAGCTAATAAACCTTTTATTCATACTTTCCTTTTTACCCCTTTTGGTTTTACTCCCTTTGAGCATTATCCTTCAGATGAACGTAAACTGGGTTGCCCCTTTTTTTCTTTCCGCCTATTTTTTTACCATAGCCTTAGCCATATCAAGACAACTTTATCTTAGGCTTGTCATTCTAAACCTTATCATCTGCTTCTTTTTCTCTTTAGCTATTCTTGCCCTACCCAAAAAGCCTGACCTGTTTGGTCCGGAGGTAGCAAGGTCTCTTTTTAAGTTTTATGGTGGGAGGGAGCTTGCCCAGGCTGTAGAGAAGTATTACCGGAAGGATATACCTATTTTAACCTCA
Source organism: Caldimicrobium sp. (assembly GCA_009903935.1). Classification (GTDB taxonomy): domain Bacteria; phylum Desulfobacterota; class Thermodesulfobacteria; order Thermodesulfobacteriales; family Thermodesulfobacteriaceae; genus WYEG01. The sequence continues at coordinate 4,395 of WYEG01000032.1, forward strand.
GGGAGGGAGTCGGCAAGCTGGCTTGCCTTCTATCTCAAGGATAAGCCTAAGGTTTATGTAGTTAAGGGAGGGAGTGAGCCTGAAAATCAATATCACATTTGGAGGGATGCGGAAACGCTAAGAGGGAAAGAGGTTCTTTTGGTAAAAAAATGGCCGGATAAACCGACTTATCTTGAGAGCTCCATCCATCTTGAAACGGTCCAATATGAGTTTTATGGTAAGAAAAGGGTATACAGCATTTGGAGAGGAGTTTATGTAGGTGTTGGAAGATGAGCTTCTACTGTCAGGAATGTGGATATAAGTCTTTGAAGTGGCTTGGGAGGTGCCCATCCTGCGGAAGCTTTGATAGCTTCGTAGAAGAGAAGGAGCCCTCCGCAAGCTCAAAAAAGGCTCGCCGGTCTTCTTCAGCAAAACCTAAGGTTTTCCCTTTAGCCGAGGTTGTAGGGCAAAAAAGGGAAAGGGTTTTAACCGGGATTTCTGAGCTTGACCATGTGCTGGGAGGGGGTATTATGCCCTCATCCTTCATCCTCCTTGGCGGAGACCCTGGCATCGGAAAGTCTACCCTTCTTACCCAGATTGCTGGCCTGCTTACCGATAAAGGTTTTCGAGTTATCTATCTTTCTGCTGAAGAGTCTCCGGAGCAGGTGAGGCTCCGTGCAGAACGCCTGGGCGTAAACCTTAACTTTTACTTCTGTCAAGAAACAAACTTGAGCCTACTTCCTGAGGTCATTAAAGAGATAAACCCTCAATACCTTTTTGTGGACTCCATTCAAACGGTTTATCTTGAAGAGCTTTCAAGCTCTCCGGGGAGCGTTTCTCAAGTGCGGGAGTGCGCAAACTTCCTTATGCGTCTTGCCAAAGAAAAGGGCATAACCGTATGGACTATAGGGCATATCACTAAAGAGGGGCTGATAGCTGGACCAAAGGTCCTTGAGCATTTGGTAGATGTGGTCTTGTATCTTGAGGGGGAAAAGGAAAGCGAATATCGGCTTCTTCGAGCGGTGAAAAACCGCTTCGGTTCGGTGAACGAGGTAGGAGTTTTCCTTATGACTGAAGAGGGACTAAAGCCCCATCAGGAGTATGAAGACATCTTCTTGCCAAGGGGAGGGGGAGCCGTCTTTTGCGCCCTTGAAGGAACAAGACCTCTTCTTGTTGAGGTGCAAGCCCTCTCCATCAAGACCTTTTTAGCCGTCCCAAGAAGACAAGCGGTAGGGATAGACCATGTCCGGCTTACGCTTCTTTGCGCAATCCTTGAGAAGACGCTCGGGCTTCCCCTAAGGGAGCAGGATGTATTCGTAAAGGTTGCAGGTGGGCTAACCCTTCGGGATCCGGCGTCTGACCTTGCAGTGGCGGTAGCCATCCTTTCCTCATACCTTGATAAGCCCTTGCCCGAGGGAACAGTCTACCTTGGAGAAATCGGGCTTAAAGGGGAGGTAAAGCTGGTGTTAAACCTCACCCAGAGACTTAAAGAAGCAGAAAAAAAGGGCTTTACCCAAGCCTTCCTTGCCGATTACCGCGGGCTTGAGAGCAAAACCTCCCTAAATTTGGTAAAGATTAGACATCTCTATGACCTTATGGAGGTTCTTTTTGTAGGTGAGCCCCCTCGGCTTACGCCTCGGTGTGACAAAAGGGAGGCTCGGGGTGACAGGGATTAGGATTGTTTGATGGTCGAGACTTTGGTTAACCTTTGGAACGATAGGGAATTTTTAAGGCAAATAGCAGAGGAAAATCCTTATTTAGGTGCTTTTATATACATTTTCTTTCAAGCCCTTCAGATAGTTGTTGCTCCTTTGCCTGGTGAGGCAGGGCTTGTTGCTGGGTTTATCTTTGGGGCAAAGCTTGGTTTTATCCTTCATCTTACAGGGACTGCTATTGGCTCAAGTCTTGCCTATTTGATTGCCCGGTTTTTTAGGAAACGATTTGAGAACTGCCTAAAAGATAGCACCATACTTCTTAAGGTCAAAAGATTGGTCGAGCGGGGAGGACTGTTTGGTCTTTTTTTAGCCTACCTTATACCTGGTTTCCCAAAGGATGTGCTGAACTATGTGCTTGGACTTTTAAAGGTCTCCTACCCAAGCTTTATTACCGCAAATGTTTTAGGCCGGGCTCCAACCTCTTTTCTCATGTCCCTTCAGGGAGACTTAATCTATGAAGGCAACCCTAAAAAGATACTCATTGCCCTTGGTTTTACTCTTTTAGTCTTCCTTATCTTTTTTTTCCTTAAGAAGCGTTTAGAGAGAGACCTTTTTCTACCTTGACCCTTGGCAAGATTTAATTTTCCTTTATGTTATAGACATGCTTTTTTACATAGCTCATGGATGCCCAAACTGCGGGGGTATAATTTCCGATGAACGGCTCTCTAAGGGTCTACCCTGCGAAAAATGCCTACCCGAGGATTTAACTTATCGGGACCTTGAAAGCCTTCTCCTTCATCTTAAAAAGAATAAATCTTTAGAAAAGCTTAAGACCCTTCTTCATGTTGAGGAAAAAGTAAAGATTTTTCGAGAGCTCTTTCAGGAGATAATTCAAAGTAAACCCTCTTCTCTTCAGGTCAACTGGGCAAAGAGGCTATTTTTGGGGGAATCCTTTGCTATCCTTGCCCCAACGGGCACAGGAAAAACCACCTTCGGGCTCCTTGCCTGCCTCCTAGCTCACGGAAAATCCATGATCATCGTCCCCACAAAGATGCTTGTCGCACAAGTAGAACAAAGACTTCTTGCCATGCTTGATAGAACAACCTCAAACAGGATCAAGTCCAAACGAATCCTTTCTTACCAAGGACACAACAAGGAAAAGGGACTACTTTTTGAAGGGAAGTTTGAGGTCTTTATCTGCACGCTTAACTTTTTGCATAGGAATTTTGAGCTTCTTCAAAACCTTGATTTTTCTTTGCTCTTCATCGATGATGTAGATTCTCTGCTAAAGAGCGGAAAGAATGTTGAGCAACTTTTTAAGCTTCTTGGTTTTACCGATGAGGAGATAGCCCTTGCCTTGAAACGAGATAAAGAAGAGGAGGATTTTGAAAGCTTACAGAAGATCCGAAAAAGGCACGAAAAGAAGCATAAACAGCTTATAGTTTCCTCAGCAACCCTAAGACCAAAGACTAACCGGGTCTTGCTTTTTAGAAACCTCCTTGGTTTTGAGATAACAAGGTTTGTTTCAACCTTAAGAAAGGTGGAAGACACCTATATTTTGTGTGAGGTTCCTTCCGACAAAAAAGAGGCTTTATCACATCTACTTGATGAGGCAGCTCAACTTTGCTTAAGGCTTGGTCAGGGCGGGCTTGTTTTTGTTGAAGAATCCTTCGGGAGGGAGGGTGTTGAGTTTGCTGAAGCTTTTTTAAAAGAAAAGGGTATAAACTGCGCATCCTATCTTTCCTTGAAGGAAGAAGAACTGCTCTCGGCTCTTCGGGAAGGCAAGGTTGAGGTAGCGGTTGGGCTTTCCCATCTTTCTAATCCTCTTCTTCGGGGGATAGACCTTCCCTTTGCCTTAAAGTATGCTATTTTCGTTGGCGTTCCAAAGCATCTTCTCCCCTTAAGCAAAGAAAAGGACCGCCTTGTCCTTGAAGAGTCTCCCTCCCATCTTTACAACCTACTCCTTAACCTCATGCCCCTTTTTGAGACGGAGGAGGAGAGGATAAAAGCGCTCTCTTACATCTCCTATCTCAAACGCTACCTTACCATGAAGCCCGAGCAGCTCCCTCAGTATGAAGGCTTATATCAGAGGGTTTTACAGATTAAGGGCTTTCTTGAAGAAAGATTGAGCAATCCCGCTTTTATCTCTGCTTTGAACCAAAGGGAAGAGGTTTATCTCACCGTTGATGAAGAGGGGCGGCCCTCTTTGGTTGTGGGGAACGCTCAAGTTTACCTTCAGGGTTCAGGAAGGGTCTCACGACTTACAGCTAAGGGCTTACTCCCTGGATTATCTATAATTCTCGTTGACAGTCCCAAGGCTTTGCGAAGCCTTGAAAAGAGGCTCCGTTTTTATCTTGGGGAGGAGCCACGCCTTAAACAGATAACCAAGGAGGAAGCGGTTTCCCTTCTGAAAAAGGTTGAAGAGGAAAGGGCAAGCCTTGAGACAAGGGAGCTTGATTTTAAGAATTACCTTCTCATCGTAGAGTCTCCTCACAAGGCAAAGACTATCGCCAACTTTTTTGGGAAGCCGAGCGTCCGGCGTCTAAACACCATCTGGGTCTATGAAATTCCTCTTGAAAACACGCTTTTATCAGTCTGTGCATCCCTTGGGCATGTTTACAATCTTGTCAAAAGGACGGGCATCTTCGGAGTATTGCCGGAAAACGGTCACTTCTATCCCATATTTGACAGCATAAAACTGGACAAAGAAACAGGAGACCAGCTTGTAGACGATGAGATAGAGGACAAACAGGACATCTTTGATAAGTGGGAGATAATCGAGGACTTAAGGAGGCTTTCCTATTGCGTGGATGGCATCTTTGTGGCCTCTGACCCAGATGCTGAAGGAGAAAAGATAGCCTATGACCTCTTCGTTAGCCTTCGTCCCTTCCAGAGCTTGGTCAAGCGTTTAGAGTTTCACGAAGTAACTCCTAAAGCCTTGCGTTCTGCGCTATCCGCTCCTCAAGAGTTTAACCTAAACCGGGTTAAGGCTCAACTTGCAAGAAGGGTTGCCGATAGATGGGTAGGCTTTACCCTTTCTCAGGAGCTTTGGAAGGCTTTCAATAAGCATACCCTTTCTGCAGGAAGGGTTCAGACCCCTGTCCTTGGCTGGGTGATAAAAAGGGCAGAAGAGGCTAAACAGAACAAATACCGCCTTACCTTTACCATTGGGGAGACGAAGTTTTATCACGACTTTGAAGAGGAAGTTCTCGCTAAAAGGGTTTTTGAGGAGCTAAAAGATGGTTTAACCTTAAGGATAGAGGAGTTTTTTGAGGACGAAGTTTCACCCCCTCCCCCATACACAACGGATACTATTCTTGAAGATGCCTTTCAGTTTTTACGGTTCTCTACTTCTCATACTATGTCCCTTCTTCAGGAGCTCTTCGAGCTTGGATTGATAACCTATCACCGCACGGATTCTACAAGGATTTCTGAGGTAGGGCGTTTCCAGGTTGCCAAACCCTACATTACTCAAAATTTTGGTGAAGACTACTTCTATCCAAGAGAGTGGACTTCCCCTGGTGCCCACGAAGGCATTAGACCAACAAACCCTTGGGATGTTGCCGAGATAAAGCTTAGAGTGGCTCATGGACTCTTAAGCTTTAAGAATGCTCGGGATAGCTTTAGGCTCTACGACCTAATCTTTAGAAGATTTATGGCGAGCCAGATGAAAAAGGCAAGAGTCCGAAAGGCAAAGCTCACCTTTAAAGTGCCCTCCTATGAATGGCAAGAAGAAGTGGTGTGGGAGGTTTTGGATTCTGGCTTTGACCGTATTTGGGGCAAAATCCAGGCTCTTAAGCCTCTTTTGGGCGATGTTGAAGGGTCAATCTTGCTCAAAGATCTTTCAGCTGAGCTCAAAGCCATTCCAAAAACCTATCTTTACAACCAGGGAACGCTCATTCAAGAGATGAAAAGGAGGGGGCTTGGGAGACCGTCAACCTATGCGGAGATCGTCTCTACCCTTCTTGCCAGACGTTACATCTATGAGCTAAAAACAGGTGGGCTCATTCCTACTCCTCTTGGGAAAAAGGTTTATGAATACTTGGTTTCCAGGTATCCTTTCTATGTGTCTGAAGAGTTTACCCGCTCTCTCGAAGAGTTTATGGATAGAGTAGAGGAAGGGCAGGCTAAATGGGACGAGATCTGTCAAAGCCTTATCCCCCTCCTTAAAGAAGCTAAGGTTTTGCCTTTGAGCGAGGGTAAGCAAAGTAATGGACCTCAGAATGGGTCAAAGAATTGATAGGCTTAAGTGCTTAAGCCTCCTCTTTGTTTTACTTTTACTCTCAGGATGCGGTGAGAACATAAAAGGGCGTCTTTCTGATTTTAAGGATGCCTCCCTTGAAAGGGTAAAGGTGATGCTTGTTGATGTGCCCCTTGTTGGAAGATGGGTTAAGCTTCATCCCAAACCTTCTTCCCTTTACCAAGAAGTTGAAGAGGCAATCTCATCCCTTAAGGCAAAAGGGGTAGAAAAGTATTTGCCCGATGAGTTTGCAAGATTTGAAAAGGAGTGGCAAGAAGCCAAGAAACTCTACGCAGAAAGGCTCTATCTTCAGGCTGAAAAAAAGCTAAAAACCTTAGCCAAGGAAGCTAAAGACCTAAACGAGAAGCTTGATAAGACCCTTTCAGCTTTAAAAAGCTCAGCCCTGCAAAAATATAAAGAAAAAGAGGCTGAGCTTATTTCAAGGCTTAGTTCCTTGAACGAGGAAGATAGGCTCAAGCTTAAAGTCTACCTTTTTTATTTGAAGTCCTTGATTGAACAAGGGAGGCTTGAGGAGTTTGAAAGGGAGCTTAAAAAGGACCCTTTCAGAAAGGGTTAGCTTAGTTCTAGCTTCAGGGCTTGGTATTGGGTTTATTCCACCCATGCCAGGGACCATTGGCTCCCTTGAAGGGATAATCCTTGCCTACTTCACTAAAGACCTATCCTTTGGCATCAAGCTAATAGTCTTTTTTCTTCTCACGCTTTTAGGCATCATCACCGCAGATGTTGCGAGCAAAGTTCTTCAGGATAAGGACCCCGATGAGGTCGTAATTGACGAGATAGCTGGCTCTTATCTTTCGGTTTTTGTGGCAAAAAGCCTTCTTGACTTTGCCCTCGCCTTTATTCTATTTAGGATAATAGACATAAGCAAGCCCCCGCCTTTAAGAAGGCTTGAGAGGATGAAGGGCGGTTTTGGGATCATGATGGATGACCTTGCGGCTGGGCTCTTGACCGCTTTAATACTTTTCCTTATTATCATACTTAAAAGCCATCTTTGGTAGGTTTTCATGCTTTCAGCTCTGCTTTGCATCGGTCATGAGCTTATCTATGGGAGGGTCGTCAATGAGAACGCCAAGGTTGCCGGAGAAGCTCTTCAAGCTTATGGATTTAAGCTTGGTGAGGTAGTGGTTGTTCCGGATGATATTCCTCTGATCGTCAAGGCGCTTAAAAGGCTTGTTGATGAGTATGATTTTATCATAGTTTCAGGGGGGCTTGGTCCAACGGACGATGATTTAACCGTGCTTGCGGCATCCCAAGCCTTTGACCTTGAGCTCGAAGAAAGGGCTGAAGTGCTCTTAGCTTTGCAGAAAAACAGAGAATACGCCAAGTCCTTTGAGGTGGCAAGAAAGTTAGCTCTTCTTCCTAAAGGAAGCATCCTTCTTTCTCAAGACCTTACCATGGCCGGTTTTAAGCTTTTGGTAAAAGAAAAGCCCATATTTTTCCTCCCTGGTGTCCCCTCTCAGTTTGAAGCCTTGCTAAAGAATAAAGTTTTGCCCGAGCTTTTAAATATTAAAGCAGAAGTTAGAAGTGAACTTGCCATCCTTAAGTTTTTTGACCTAAACGAGACGGACTTGAATTCATTTCTACAAAATACCTTGGGAGATGAAATAAAAGAGCTTGAAATTGGCTACTATCCCGAAGGGCCGGAGGTTAAGCTTATTTTGCAGGCATCCATTTTATCATCCCGAGCCTCAAATTTGTCATCCCAAGCCTCCCTTTTGTCATCCCGAGAGAAGCGAGGTGTCCCACACCAAAAAAGTCTCATAGAAAAAGTGAAAGAAATGTTGAAAGAAAGATTTAAGTTTGAATTCCTTTCCGAGGGGGATAAGACTTTGCCTGTTCTTGTTGGGGAGCTACTCCTTGAAAAAGGAAAAAGGGTAGCTGTAGCAGAGTCCTGCACTGGTGGTCAGCTTGCAAGCTTAATTACAAGCATTTCAGGGAGCTCAAACTACTTTGATAGGGGCTTTGTAGTTTATTCGGAAAGAAGTAAGGTTGAGGTTCTTGGCGTAAGCGAAGAGACCATCGCTAAGCACACTGTTTATAGCCATGAAACCGCTCTTGAGATGGCAAAAAGGACCTTAGAAAAAAGCAAGGCTGACTATAGCTTAGCAACTACAGGCCTTGCTGGTCCAACTGGTGGAACCGATGACCTTCCAGTAGGCACCGTTTTCATTGCCCTTGGCACAGGCTCTAAAGCTATATCCGTTAGGTTTAAGTTTAGCGGTGGAAGAAACTGGGTTCAGAAGCTTGCAAGCTACACCGCCCTTGACATGCTAAGGAGGTATTTAGTTTATGGTGAGGGTCTTTCTCGCTATAGATTTGCCCTCGAGCTTAAAGAAAGAACTTTCTAAGCTGAAGACAGAAGAGCAAGCTTTTGCCCGCCTCAAATGGGTAGAAGAGGAAAACCTCCACCTTACCCTTTTTTTCTTCGGAAACCTTCCTGAAAAGGAGGTTGAAAAGGTAGTTCTGGTTTGCGAAAAAAGAGTAAAGGACTTTCCTCGCTTTGAGCTTTTTTTGACGGAGGTTTCAGGCTTTCCCAAAAAGGGCGATTTTCGGGTTGTTTTCCTTGGCTGTGAGGAAAGGTCAAACACCTTGGAGAGGCTTGTTCATGAGCTTTCCAAGGATTTTAAGAAAAAAGGCTTTAAGCTCGAAGACAGGGACTTTCATCCCCACATCACCCTTTTTAGGCTAAAGGAGCTAAAGGACCGTTCAGCCTATCATGATTTTGTTCAAGAATTGACCAAAAGGGCTCAATTTTTGAAAGGAAAAAGCTTCCCTGTCCGAGAGGTCATCCTTTTTGAAAGCAAACTTAGCCCTACCGGACCAAAATACACGCCTCTTAAGGTATTTCCTCTTCAAGGAGATTAGCCCTTGAGGAAGAAGCTTTTTATTGGTTTAGTTGTCCTTTTTTTTGGTTTATTTGGCGAACTCCCTTCCTTTTCTAAAAAAATCCTGCAAGAGGAGCCCTCTTATGGGGATGCTTTGGTTGTTGGGACGATAGCTGATGCAAGCATCCTTGTGCCCATGCTGGCAACGGATGTTATGAGCCATAGGGTTGCTGAGCTGATTTTCCGAGGGATTGTTAAGTATGCTCCGGACCTATCTATCGTTGGCGACCTTGCCGAAAGGTATGAAGTTTCAAAAGACCAGCGGGTTATAACCTTTTATCTAAAGAAAAATGCGAAGTGGGAGGATGGCACCCCAGTTACTTCTTGGGATGTTGAATTTGGGTTTAAGCTTATTACTGATCCTAAGACCCCTTCCCCTTATGCCAGCGACTTCCTTGAGGTAGAACGTTTTGAGGTGATAGACGACCATACCTTTAGGGTTTACTACAAAAGACCCTTTGCCCTTGCCCTCATCTCCTGGGGAAATCTCGTAGTCCTACCTCGCCATCTCTTAGCTGATAAAGACCTAAGCTATATTCAAAGAGAGTTTGGTAAAAGACCGGTTGGGAATGGACCGTTTAGGTTTGTCCAATGGAAAAGGGGAAGTAGCCTAAAGCTTGGGGTAAATCCTTTATATTCCGAGGGTAGAGCATACTTAGACCAGGTCCTTTTTAGGGTTATTCCAGACCCAACGACCCTTTTCCTCGAGCTAAGGTCTGGAGGAGTTGACTGGATATCCCTAACCCCTCTTCAATACTTCCGGATAGAAAGGGATAGGGAACTGAAAGAACATTTTCAGGTCTACAAATACCTTTCCTTTGGTTATACTTACATCGGATACAATCTTAAGGACCCTCTTTTTGCCGACAAAAGGGTTAGGCTTGCACTATGCTACGCCATAGATAAAAGGAAGGTGGTTGAAGGTGCTCTCCTTGGGCAGGGTATACCAGCTTACGGACCATACAAGCCAGATGCTTGGTTTTATAATCCGGAGATTGAAAAAACCTGCCCCTACGACCCGAATAAGGCTTTAAGCCTCTTGCAAGAGGCTGGCTTCGTTAAGGGTAAGGATGGATGGCTCTACAAAAATGGGAAGCCCTTTGAGTTCACCCTGCTTACAAACCATGGAAACCTTTCAAGGCTTCTTGCCGCTCAGGTCGTTCAGCAGGAGCTAAGCAAAATTGGGATAAAGGTCCACATAAGGGTGGTTGAATGGACAACGCTTATCCATCAGTTTATCGACAAGAGGAGGTTTCAGGCAGTTATCCTTGGTTGGACAACCGGGCTTGACCCAGACCTCTACGACATCTTCCATTCAAGCAAGATAAACCCTCCAGGTTTAAATTTTATCTCTTATAAAAACGAAGAGCTTGACAGGTTGCTTGAAGAAGGAAGATACACCTTGGACAAGGAAAAACGAAAGGGGATCTACTACAGGGTGCAGGAGATCTTGGCTGAAGACCAGCCTTATACCTTTCTCTACATCCCCTACAGCCTTGAGGCCATTCATCAACGCTTCCGAGGGGTTTCTCCTTCAGCGATCGGCATAGCTTACAACCTTGAAAGATGGTGGGTCCCAAAGGATAAACAGAAGTATTTGCAACCATAAATAAAGGGGGTAGCCCATGAGCCGCGTAATCACCTTTTTTGAAGCGAAGGATTGGGAAAAGGAGGAGTATCTACGCCGGCTAAAAGAAAGGCTTGGGGAAAGGTTTCAAGATTTTGAGGTTAAGTTTGTTCCTTATACTTTAAACAAAGAAACTAGTAGGGAACATAGCGACACAGAAATTGCGGTTATTTATTTGAATTCAGTGGTAAATGAAGAGGTTCTTGACCAAATGAAAAACCTTAAGTTTGTGATTACGCGAACAACCGGAATGGACCATATAGATATTTTAGCTTGCAAGAGAAGGTGGATAGAGGTTTCTAATGTGCCGGTTTATGCAAGCGTTACTGTGGCTGAGCATGCCATTGCCCTTATGTTTGCCCTGGCAAGAAGGGTAAGGACTGCTGTTGCCAAGATGAAAGATTTTGATTTTTCTCGTGAGGGGTTGATGGGGGTTGACCTATTTGGTAAGGTTGCTGGTGTTATCGGAACGGGAAACATTGGTTCGCATATCTGCCGAATAGCTTTTGGAATAGGAATGGAAGTCATCGCCTACGATTTAAATCCTAATAAAAAGCTTGAAGAATTATACAAAGTAAAGTATGTTAGCTTGGATCAACTCTTAGGTTCTTCTGATGTGGTCTTCGTTGCTGTCCCTTTGACCAAAGAGACTAAGCATTTAATAAACTTAGAAAACATTAAGCTTGTCAAAGATAAGGCGATGCTTATAAACATAGCCCGAGGTCCAGTGGTTGATACCTCAGCTTTGCTCTGGGCTTTAGCAAATGGAAAGCTTAAAGGGGGCGTTGCTTTAGATGTTTTTGAAGGCGAGAAGGTTTTAACTGAAGGAAGCTTTCTAAAAGAAGTCTGCCCGCCAGAGATCTTAACCAAAGCTCTTCAAACCCTTTATCTTTTCCGTTATCCTAACTTTATCCTTACGCCTCATGTCGCTTATTATTCGGAGGAAGCAATGGAAAGATTGATAAATTCTGTGGTAGCCGAAATTTCGCATTACCTTCTGTATAAGCTTAGTTCTAAAACCTACGGAGAATACTTCTAAGCCAAATGCCAAAGAAGGGAGTTGATTCCCCAAAGAAGGCACCTTCAAAAAGGCAAAAAGATAGGTTCGCTATAGGTAAAGCCTTTTTTCAAGCCTTTCCCGGTCTTATTGCCCTTCTCGATGAAAAGGGGACAATCATTCAAGTTAACCGAGCATGGATCGATAAAGGGTTAAAGTCTGGTCTTTTCTTCAGACCAGACACCATCGGATACAACTATTTAGACTTATGCGAAAGGGCTAAAGATTCCGGGGATGAGACGGCTCGAAAAGTGTTAGAGGGGTTGAAGGAGGTCTTAGACAAAAGAAGCGAAGTTTTTTCTATGCAATACTCTTTAAACATAGAGGGCATCCTTCAATCCTATCTTTTAACCATTTTTCCTTTACCAACAAAACCCAGGCTAATAGCGGTCGTTCATCAGGAGATGCCCAAAGACTATTCAATCATGTCAGGGTTAGCCCAAGGGACCCAAAAGAAAGAGGCTTCAAAGAGCGAAGATTTAAGTAGGGAGTTCAAATTTTATGCCCTTTTAGAAAATAAAATCATACCCTTTTTCCGTTTGATAATTCCCCATCTTCCTTCGGAGTTAAAGAACACCCTTTTAGACCTGGAAAGGGAGGTTAAGGATGCGCTGTTTGAAGAAGCCAAAAAGTATCATCCGTTATCAGGGTTAAGCCTTAGGGAAGCTCAGGTTGCCCTTTTGGTGAAAGAGGGGAAATCTTCGGAAGAGATTGCCAAGGTCCTTGGTCTAAGTAAGAGTGCCGTTGATTTTTACCGAAAACGCCTGCGCAAGAAGTTCGGTTTAAAGGGAAAAAAAGAGCGGCTTTCAGATTATTTAAAAGATATAGAATCCTTAGAGGCGTCGTCCCGAACGAAGTGAGGGATCCCTGCTTTCAGAATATTTAAAAGAGATAGGATTCCTAACAAAATTGTAAGTAAAGGCCTTTTAAAAAATTGCAATTTTGTCAGAGGCTCATAGGTTTACAAAGGGTATAGGGCCTTTTAAATTGGCATAGCTTTTGAATTTATGTATTGGGGCTTGACAAAAGATAAGCCCCAAATAAAATTTAAAAAAATTAAAGGAGGAGGTGGGTGATGAAGAAGGTAGTGAGTTTAGCAGCAATGCTTGGGCTTATCCTTTCAAGCTCAGCAGTATTTGCAGTTGACACCTGCGTAAAGTGTCACAAGAGCATGGACAAGGTTGCCGAGTACATCAAGAAGAGTGGTGCTAAGTCCGCTGACGAGCTCGTTGATTTCTTAAGGAACAAGTCTGCTAAGAAGGCTCTCCACAAGAGCGTGAAGGACGAAGACATTAAGAAGGCTTTTGCTGAAGTTAAAAAATAAAAACTCAAAGGAGGTGGAACAATGAGGAAGCTTGTAGCCCTTTTAGTTGGATTGACCTTTGCTTTTGGTAGCGTTGGGTTTGCAGTAGCAGCAGAGAAGAAAGATGCTAAGAAGGACAACGCTACTGCCAACGCCACAAAGAAAGAAGAAAAGCCCAAGAAGAAAAAAGTAGAGGGTTGCTAATCTATCTATTTACCCCTCGGGATTTCCCCGAGGGGATATTTTTATGGGAGGTTAAAAGATGAGAGTGGCATTAAGGGTATTGTCAATTTTTGCTCTCTTTTCTATCTTGATGAGACTAATATAAATACTCTATTTGCTCAAGATAACAGTACTAATGCGACTGGAACCACCCCTAAAATGGAAGAAAAAAAGGATAACGCAACTAAGAAAGAAGAACCAAAAAAGAAGAAAAGAGAAATCGGCTGTTAGGCAAACAGAGGTTTCTTTAATCCTTTTGCCTCGAGAGTAGAGTTCTGAGTTTACTTATTTGCTATCCCTGCTTGACAAAAGTAATTTATCATCTATCCTAATTTAAACAAAAAACTAACAGGAGTAAATTCATGGAGCCAATAGTCCCTTTAAAAGGATTTGATAAGATAATTCAGCCTATCAGGCTTACCGGAAAATCTAAAATACTCTTCCATTGCGAGCCAAACGTTCCATGTTTTAAGCTCTGTTGTTCTGATTTATACCTACCCCTTACGCCTTACGATATAATTCGCATACGAGACTTTTTGAAGCTTACAACCGATGAATTTTTAATACTTTACACAGAGCCCTTTTTACTCCCCAAATCTCAACTCCCCATAGCTCGGCTCAAAATGAGGGATGATGCCGAAAAAACTTGCCCTTTCCTTGGAGAAGCCGGATGCACTATCTATCCTGTGCGTCCTTTGGCATGTAGGTATTATCCTCTTGGTTTTGGGCTTTTTAGAAATCGCGATGAAAGAAGAAACGAAGATTTTTACTATCTTGTTCAAGAAGGGTTTTGCCAAGGTCTTGAAAGCGGGAAAGAAATGACTGTTGATGAATACAGACAATCTCAAGGGATACCGGAGCTTGAAGAGCCTGTTCTTGAATGGGCTGAAATCATCATGAAGAAGGAGTCTTTCGGACCGATTGAAGTTCCAGAAAAGAGTATAGAACTCTTCTTTATTGTGAGCACTAACCCCGATCGCTTTAGAGATTTTATTTTCAATTCTAAATTTCTTGAAATTTTTGAGGTTGATGAAGAAACTTTAAAAAAGATTAAGGAAGATGACCTGGCACTACTTCAGTTCGGGTTTAAATGGTTAAAGAGCGTGCTTTTTGGGGAAAAGCATGTCCAAAAGAAAAAAACAACCCCTTCGGTGAAAAAGGTCAGGCCCTTTTAGCCAAGCTTTCCATTAAAAAATTGTAAAATATCTCTGAAGGTGGGGAAAAGCGCTTCTTTTTAAGATGAACCATATAGAATTGCCTTTTTATTTCGAAATCCTTTATCTTGACGAGTTTTATTAGCCCTAAAGCAAGCTCAAGGTCGATAGCGCGTTTGGATACAAAACCCAATCCAATCCCCACTTTGACTCCGCTTTTGACCGCAGAGGTTGAGCTCATTTCCGCAACGATGTTTAGCTCTGAGGGATAAATCCCCTTATCCTTTAGTTTATTCAAGGCTGTTTTCCAGGTGCCTGAGCCAGGTTCTCTGGCTATCAGGGGAATTTTTGGCAATTCATCGAGCGATATTTCTGATTTTTCAAAATGTTTAGGCGCTATAAGAACGATTTCATCCTCACAGCACTTGATAAAGACGAGATTTTTATGCGGAATTTCGGCTCCCACTACGCCTAATTCGTACTCTCCATTCGCTACTTTCTCGATGACATCTTGGGTATCGGTAACTTTTAGATAAACCTGGACCTTTGGATAAAGGGATTTAAATTCTTTGATAAGTGATGGCAGAATTGTCTCTCCAGGGATGGTGCTTGCGCCAACCTCCACCCGCCCGCTTTCGGGATCCTTGTGAGATAAGAGCTCCTTTTCTAATCCTGACCAAAGCTGCCAAAGCTTGACACCATATTGATAAAGAATGTGCCCAGCCTTTGTTGGGACAACATTCCTCGTTGTTCTTTCAAACAAATTAACCCCAAGTTGCTCCTCAAGCTCCTTAATGTGAATTGTTACCGTAGGCTGAGAAAGAAAAAGCTCCTTTGCCGCCTGAGAGAAGCTTTTTGCTTCGTAAACCTTAAGGAAGACCTGAAGCTTTCTCCAATCAAACATGCTTTATTTATAGAACGATTTATAAATTTTGTCAATGAATTGAGGAAGAAAGGGGGAAGAGAGCTTGATTAGAGCTTAAAGCAATTCTTCAAGAACACTTTCTAAGGTTTTAGTTTCTGAGACCTCGTAGAAGACAAAATCGCCCAGGTTTTTTAGAAGAATCAGGGTAAGCTTTCCTTTCCAGACCTTCTTATCCCGACCAAAGTAGCTTATAATCTTTGGGACATCGGCTCTATCTACCTTTAATCCAAGCTCCGAAATCCTTGTCGGCAATCGGTAAAGCTTTAGAAGGTTTTCTACCCTTTCGGTAAGTCCTGTCTGTGCAAGCCTTAGCCTTTCTGAGAGCCTGCAGGCAAAGACCATTCCCACAGCTACGCAGAAACCATGCTGAAGCTTATAATCAGCATAGGCTTCAAGGGCATGCCCAAGGGTGTGTCCAAAGTTTAAAACCCGCCTCAAACCGCTTTCCTTTTCATCCTTGGAAACAACTTGTGCCTTTGCTTGACAGCTATCATAGATTATCCGAAGGAGGGCTTTATCTTTAAGGGAGAGGACCGCATGGTGATTCTTTTCAAGGAAGTTAAAGAGCTTTGGTTTTAAGGTGCAGGCATACTTTATCACTTCAGCTAAGCCGTCTCTCAGATTATTCTCTGGCAAGGTTTTTAAGACCTCAGGGTCGATGTAGACTCGAGCCGGCTGATAGAAGGTGCCAAGGAGGTTTTTCCCTTCAGGAAGGTCAACCCCGGTTTTTCCACCTATTGAGGAATCAACCTGGGCAAGCAAGCTCGTTGGCACCTGAACAAAGGGTATCCCCCGAAGATAGATGCTCGCAAGAAAGCCTGCTACATCCCCTACGACTCCCCCACCAAGGGCAAGGATAAGGTCTTGTCTATCAAATTTAGACCTAATAAGGTGTCTTGAGAGCATGACCACCGTGTCCATGTTTTTCGATTGCTCACCAGCAGGAAAGGAAAAAACCTCGGCTGAAATACCTGAGCTTTGAAGGAGGTTAAGCAAGGTCCTTCCATAGAGTTTTTCCACATTAGAATCGGTGATTATGGATACTTTGCCAAAGGAAAAGTTAGCTTTTAGGTCTTCGGGTATCTCAGAAAGAAGCCCTGGTTTTATGATTATCTCATAGGAGGGTTTGGTTCGAACCTTTATAACTCTTTGGGTCATTGAGAGCCTTTAAGGGTGCGTAAGAAGTTTTTAATGGCTCGGGGGGAGGATTTTGCGTCCTCTTCTATTAGGCGAACAAGGGCACTTCCAACCACTAAAGCATCGGCATAGGGGGAAAGGAGCTGAACATGCTCAGGCTTTGAGATGCCAAAGCCAACCGCTACAGGCTGAGAAGATAGCTTCTTAACGAGTATAAGCCTTTGGCGAATGTCCTCGGGCAAACGGTCCCGGGCACCAGTAATTCCTGTCAAGGAGACATAGTAGAGAAAGCCTGAGGTAGCCTTAGATATTCGTTTAATACGGTCTTCAGGAGTGGTGGGCGCACAAAGCAAGACTAAGGCAAGGGAAGAACCTTTAAGCTCCTTTTTAAAAGGGGCTATCTCCTCAAGAGGAAGGTCTGGTATGATAAAACCATCAACTCCAGAGGAAAGAGCTTCTTCAACAACCTTCCTTAATCCATAACGATAAAGGATGTTGTAGTAGGTCATCAAAAGGATTGGGATTTGAAAGCCTTGAGACCGGACTTCAGATACAAGCTCAAAGTATTCGTCGAGGGTTGGGGCATTCTTTAAGGCTCTAACCATAGCTTTTTGAATGGTTGGACCGTCTGCTACCGGGTCTGAAAAGGGAAAACCAAGCTCAACACAGCAAGGCTCAACCTCTGCCATCTCAAGAAGTATCCGTTTAGTCGTCTCCTTGTCTGGGTCAAAGGCGGTAATGTAAGGGATAAGCGGAACTTCTCCTTTAGACTTTTGAGCTAAGATAGCCTTTTTGACCTTGTTTTTGCCTTTAAGCATTGGTCCTAACTTTCACCTTTAGCTCTGGTTTTTCTTCAAGGTAGGCTTTAACGCTTGGGACATCCTTGTCTCCTCTTCCTGAGAGGTTGACCACTATTATTGACCCTTTAGGGAAATCCTTTGCCTGTTCAATAAGGTAAGCAATAGCATGGGCAGATTCTAAAGCCGGGATTATGCCTTCAACCTCTGATAGCACTTGAAAGGCCGATAAGGCAGACCTATCATCAACAGCCGTGTAAAAGGCTCTACCTGTTTCTTTAAAGTAGCTATGCTCAGGTCCAACCCCTGGATAGTCAAGCCCAGGGGCGATGGAATGAGCCCCTTTTATCTGCCCTACTTTATCCTGAAGAAGGTAGGTTAGCATGCCATGAAGGACACCGGGCTCGCCTCTTGTTAAGGTAGCCGAATGTTTATCCGTCTCTAAGCCATGCCCTGCCGCTTCAACCCCTATGAGCCGGACCTCTCTGTATTTGGCAAAGGGATAGAATATGCCCATCGCGTTTGAGCCACCGCCTACGCAAGCGATCACATAGTCTGGAAGCCTTCCCTCTCTCTTTAAAAGCTGAGCCTTCGTCTCTTGCCCGATGATTGACTGAAAATCTCGAACCATCATGGGATAGGGATGAGGTCCAACCACAGAACCGATGACATAGAAAGTGTTCTTCACATTGGTGACCCAATCCCTTAGGGCTTCGTTTATGGCATCCTTTAGGGTTTGGGTGCCAGACTCAACCGGAATCACCTTAGCTCCAAGAAGGTTCATACGGAAGACATTTAGAGCCTGCCGTTCTACATCCTTTGTCCCCATGTAGACAACGCACTCAAGCCCAAGGAGGGCGCAAGCCGTGGCTGTAGCCACTCCATGCTGACCAGCGCCAGTTTCCGCGATGACCCGAGTTTTTCCCATCCTTTTAGCAAGGAGAACCTGCCCCAGGGTGTTGTTTAGTTTGTGGGCACCAGTGTGAAGAAGGTCTTCCCGCTTGAGGTAAACCTTTATATGTCCGCCAAGGTATTCGGATAGGTTTTTGGCGTAGTATAGAGGAGTGGGTCGCCCTGCATACTCCTGAAGAAGGCTTTTCCATTCCTGCCAAAAGCTCCTATCCCTTTTGACCTTAGCATAGAAATCCGAGAGTTCATAGAGCAAAGGCATTAAGGTCTCTGGAACAAAACGACCACCAAACTTTCCGAAATAGCCTTTTTTGTTAGGTAAGGACATATTTCCTCCTTTGTCAATTCTAAGCCAAGATTAGAATTTTCGCAAGCAGGTAGGCGCGGGTTCCCACTGAGGCTGTTTTAAAAATTTGTGCAAGCCCCATTTGCCCTGAAGCGTTAGCCGAGGGGTCCCTCGGCGCTTACGCGCCTCGGGAGCACATGGATGGGCTGTCGCCCCGAGCGAATCGAGGGGTCCCACGGCACTTGCATGTCTCGCGATGACACGGTGGGAGGCTGTCATCCTGAGGCGTCAGCCGAGGGGGGTTCCCTGAGGACGCCGTCCCGAACGAGGTGAGGGATGCCTCGCTATCGCTCGGCAGGACAAAAAGGATGCTCGGCAGGACAAAGTAGGGGGTTTTTGAACAGCGCTGGGTTCCCCCTTGACGGTATTTAAAAAATTTTTATAATAAATTTTAAAAGTTTGGGGGATCGTCTAATCGGCAGGACAGTGGACTCTGGATCCACGTGTGGAGGTTCGAGTCCTCCTCCCCCAGCCAAATTTTATCATCTGGTCAATCTTAAAATTTCCTTAAGGAGTGTCAAATGATCCCCAGGTATACACGGGAAATCATGAGGAAACTCTGGAGTGAGGAAGAAAAGCTTCGCACCTGGCTTCTTGTGGAGTTCTATTCCATGGAAGCTTGGCATAAGCTCGGCAAAGTCCCTAAGGAAGATTATGAAATCCTCAAAGAGAAGCTTACACCCTACATGGAAAAAGGTTTTACTCCTCAGGATGTGAAAAGGGTAGAAGAGATCGAAAAGGAAACAAAGCATGATGTGATCGCTTTTCTTACCTACTTAGCCGAGATCGCAGGACCCTCGGCAAGGTTTCTCCACCTTGGAATGACCTCATCGGATATGCTCGATACCGCAATGGCTGTCCGCCTAAAAAGGGCTATGGAAATCATCCTTGAAGACCTTGAGGAGGTTTTAAAGACCCTCAAAGAAAAGGCTTTTCAATACAAAGACACGGTAATGGTGGGCAGGACCCACGGTATTCATGCCGAGCCCATTACCTTCGGCTTAAAATTTGCCCTCTGGTATGCCGAAATGGAAAGAAACAAGAAAAGGCTCCTCTCTGCCCTTGAGACTATTTCCGTGGGTAAGCTTTCAGGCGCCGTAGGGACTTTTGCCCATCTAAACCCCGAGGTTGAAGTTTATACCTGCGAAAGGCTTGGACTAAAGCCAGACCTGATATCCAATCAGATAGTCCAAAGGGATAGGTATGCTGAATACATGGCCAGCCTTGCCATCTTAGCAAGCTCCATAGAGAAGGTCGCAACGGAAATCAGACATCTTCAGCGCACAGAGGTGCTTGAGGCTGAGGAGCCTTTTACTGCCGGGCAGAAGGGCTCATCAGCCATGCCCCATAAGCGAAACCCCATCCTCACTGAAAACCTCTGCGGTTTAGCAAGAACCATAAGAGCTTATCTTCTTCCAGCTTTAGAAAATGTCGTCCTTTGGCATGAGAGGGATATTAGCCACTCTTCAGCTGAGCGGATGATTTTCCCTTCTGCCACAACTTTGACCGACTTTGCTCTACATCGGCTAAACTATGTGCTAAAGAACCTTCAGGTCTATCCTGAAAGGATGCAGAAAAACTTAAACCTTCTCCGGGGGCTCATTTTTTCCCAGCAAGTTTTGTTAGCCCTTGTTGAGAGAGGTATGACGAGGGAAGAGGCTTACAGGGTCGTTCAGGAAAAGGCCATGAAGGTTTGGCAGGATGAAGCCCTTAACTTTAAAGACCTTCTCTTGCAGGATGAAAGGATAACTTCTCTTCTTCCTCCGTCCGAGCTTGACGCCCTTTTTGATGTAAAAAAATACCTTCAACATGTAGACTACATCTTTGAGAGGGTTTTCGGTAAAGCTTAAACATGAAAAAATGGACAGTAGTTGCAGGGTTGATAGAGAAGGATGGACGTATTCTTTTAGTTAAGCGCCCAAAAGAAAAGATAGACGGTGGGAAATGGGAGTTCCCTGGCGGGAAGGTTGAGCCCGGAGAAAGCCTTTTTTCAGCCCTAAAAAGAGAGCTAAAGGAGGAGCTTGGGATCGAGGTCCTCTCAGCAAAGCCCTATCTTTCAACCCATGGAAAAGCAAAGGACATAGAGTTTGAGCTTCATCTTTTCCGAGTTGAAAGCTTTCTTGGTGAGCCAAAGCCGCTTGAAGCCGAGTCTTCTTCCTTTTTTACTTTGGATGAGGCTCTTAGCCTTCCTCTTTGCGAGGCGGATGAGAAGCTCCTTAAGATGCTGAGGTAAGCCTTCTTCTCATCTCCCTTGCTAAGTTTTTAATAGCCTGGATCCTCTCCCAGTCAGGCTTTTTCACTGCAGGAAAAATGCTCTTATTATGGAATATCGGGTCCTCATCTATCGGATACCTGGAGACTTCTTGGCAGAGCTTAAAAAATGGGGTTCCGGGCACAGGGGAAAACTCTGCTATGTAGGGCTGGACCCCGAACTCAAACAAAAAATGCAAGGTCTTTTCTACTTCATTATAGTCTTCATATGGAATGCCGAAGATCACATAAGCACCGAGGTTATCCTCACGGAAACCAGCTTTTCTTAGACAATGTATAGCTGAGATAAACTCATCTATGCTAACCTTGGCATCAAAGCGCTTTTCCATCCGTTCTAAACCGAGCCTCACGGTTGTAAAACCCGAAAGTTTAAGGACCTTTGCAACCTCTTCGTCTATGAACCTTGCATGGATGGCGTTCGGAGTATGAAACCTAACCTTTAGCCCAAGGTCAATGATAGCTTCAAGAAGAGGTTTTAAGTGGTTTTCAAAATCGTAAAGCAGGGCATCATCGTAAAAAGCAAAATCAACGACCTTATGCTCTCTATGCCAGAAGATTATCTCTTCTAATATCTTCTCTATAGGATAGGCTTTAAAGCCACCGTAGAGCTTGTAGCTTGCGCAGTATGGGCAGCGATAGGGGCACCCTTCTGAGGTCATAAGAATTACATAGGGAATTTCCCGTTGCAAGTCAAAGATGGGATAATCAAAGGGATAAGGATGCCCTGAAGGCTTAATCCTCTCTTCGATAAGCTGGACGGCTTCCTCATAGTCTTTACATTCTACTGGAAAAACATGTAAGAAACCTTCCTTTTCTAAGAAGGCTTGCAGGTGCTCCTTGAGAAGCCGGACATAGATCCCGCCTACGAAGACTGGTATTTCTCCAAAGACCTCCTGCAGAAGCTTTAGAAGGACAAATAAGCCTGGATACCAGTAGGTCATGGTTATGGAAATAAGAACAGCCTTGGGCTTATACTTTAAGAGCTCCTTTTTAGCAAGGGGATAAGGCAAGCCATAACGAAAGTATCTTCTTGGCACATCAAGAAAGGGGCTTGGTTTAGGGATGGGTTCTTTATAGAAAAAGCCTGTTCCGAAGGGCTTTCTTTTTGGTCTTTTTGGAAGCTCAGGATGAAAGGGGTCTAAAAGGTCAACAAACCCAAGCGTATAACCCTTTTTCCTTAAGAGGCCTCCGAGCTTTAAAAGACCATAAGGCTTAAGCCAAAAGTCATGAGCTGAGAAATCGTATATCCAAGGTTGAACAAGAAGAAGGTCTACTTCAAACAAGGATTGATAAAGCTATTGATAAACGCCCCCAACGGGATTCGAACCCGTGTCTCTGGCGTGAGAGGCCAGTATCCTAGTCCACTAGACGATGGGGGCAGAAATTTGTATATAAAATATATACCAAAATCTTTGGTTTGCAACTTCCTTCTTTGTCCCTTATGCTATTAGTTCACCTTTGAGAGGACAGGCGCTTTTTCTTTTCCCTGTGTTTCTCTTGTTTAGCTTTATCCTCTTCTTGCGGGAATACATACACCCAAAGATGGGTTGAAAGCTCAAAGGGGTACTCCCGGTTGCCGTAGGTGGTAACCCCCCTTCTTAAAGTGAAGCTTATAACCCACCAGCCCTCCTCTTCAAAGCTCACAAAGAAAGAGCCATCCTCCCTAAGAAGGGTGGTCTTTTGCAGCACTGGGAAGTTTATCTCACCTGTTTCAAACTTTGGAAGCTTTTCAAAGGGCTTAAGCCTTAATCTTTCTACCGTGATCGTGCCTTCAGAGATGGGCTCGCCTTGATAGAGGACCCGCCCCCAAAAGACTACTTTAGAAACTAAACCGTAAGGTCTGGTGTAGGGCTTTATTTCTAAATCAAAGCCACAAAGCTTATCCCAGCCCTTTTCTTTTTCCACATGAAAGACCGTTTTGGCAAAGTGCTTGCGAACCACATCTCCGGGCTCTATCATGTTCTTAGTCTCGAGGCACAGAATATAATCCCCGGGAAGGTCAGGCTTTAGGGCTAAAGAATAGGCAATCCTTGGTTTATTAAACCAGGGGTCGAAGATTTCCTTCCGGAGGGGAGTTAGGCGAACACTACCGTTTGGGGTTAGCAAGTAAGCCCTTTCAGGCGGGGCAAAATCTAAAAAATTAGCAAACGCAGGCTGCCCATAGGCTACAGTCCATATTTTTTCAGCTTGGACCTTTCCATAAGGGTTGTCCACTCGTTCAAACTGAGGTTTGACTAACGATTTTTTTTCATCGCTCGTAAAAAGGATAGGCTTTTGAGCAAATGATTTATTGGCAAGAAAGAGAAAGAATAGAAGGATCCAAAAAAGGGGCATGAGTTTTAAGTAAAACGGTTCATAATCCAAGAGATGATTGCGCTTTTTAGCTGGAGCTCCTGGGCCTCGCTAAGGCTACCAAGCCAGTATTTGACCCATTTTTGCATTCTGTTGATGTGGATCTTTGGCGGTTTTTCTCCGTAAACAAGCTCTAAGGCTCTTAGATACCAGGCAAAAATGGCTTGGAGAGGCATAAACCGGTATTCTAAGGTAATGGGGTACAAAGCTTCATAGAAAGCTCTGTTAGCAAATTTTTTATCCTGTTCGTGATGAAATTTTCTAATGTTGAGCCTTACCCCTTCAATGGTTTCGGTCTTTTCGTCAAGCTCTCTTAGATATTCAAGGTTTTTCTGGAGTTCGCTAAGTTTCCGCTGATTTAGGCGAACAATCTCATCCTGGAGAGCCAAAACAGCAAGAGGATTTTCCCTCTCTTTATAATACCGAGCAAGCTTTTGTTTTAGCTGAGATTTTCTCGACCGACCACCCATACCTTCTTTTACCCCCTAAGGTCCCCTTATAAGCCTAAGCTAAAAGTTTTAATTTTATTATAAAACTTTTTTATTATTCGGTCAACCTGTTTTTATTATGCTTATTATACTTTACCCAAAGTTGATTTAATTATGGGACTGTTCAAAAAAGTCCTCCATTTTGTCCTGCCGAGCGATAGCGAGGCATCCCCGCCCCACTTTGACCTGCCGAGAGTAGCGAGACATCCCCAAGGGGAAAAGAGGAGTCCCCTCGGTTTGCGCTCGGGGTGACAGCGCGAGGGTTTATAATTATTGAGTAATCATTTAAATAAAGCTTGATAGAAGTTTTTTGCCCTCTCCGAATATTCTGATTTAAGGGTTTGGAATTCAGAAAGAACCCTTTCCTTAAGAGGAGAGTTTTCAAACCATGTGGATAGAAGCTCTTCTGTTACCTCTACATGAAACTGTAGGGCATAGACCCGGTCTTCATACTTGAAGGCTTGATTTTGGTAAAGGTCAGACCTTGCCAAGTGAATAGCCCTGGAAGGCAGGTCAAAGGTATCGCCATGCCAGTGGAAAACTTTAAACCGGGTAGATATCTCCCCGGTTTCAGGATGCTTGGCAAGGGCTCTTATCGCTTGGTCAACCTTCCCCGAATCTGTTAGCTCTATGTCAAGCCAGCCAATCTCAGGCCTTGGACCTTTGTAAACTCTCCCGCCAAGCACATGGGCAAGGAGCTGGGCTCCAAGGCAGACCCCCAAAACCTTAAGCCCCCTTTCGAGGGCTTCTTCTATAATCTTAGCTACCCGCTTTAAGTTTGGATATAGGTCCATCTCGTAAACTCCCATCGGTCCACCTAAGACGATTAAGTATTTATATTCTTCAAGACTTGCAGGAAACTCTCCAAGCTCGGCTTCAAAGATTTTAAAAGGGATTGAATTTTCTTTAAGAAAGTCTTCAATACTACCCGGACCCTCTTCTTTTACATTCTTGATTATGGCAACCATAGCAATCCTCCCTTTTTAGATTGCAGATTCCCCTTTTTCCCGAGTTCTTATTCTGATGGCCCCCTCAACAGGAATGATAAAGATTTTCCCATCCCCGATAGAACCAGTATAAGCGCTCTTTAAAATAGTTTCTACCACCTTATCAACTAAGTGGTCAGGAACGACAACCTCGACCTTGACCTTTGGGACGAAAAGGACCTCAACCTCAGTCCCACGGTATACCTCCACCTGCCCTTTTTGTCTACCAAAGCCCTTAACTTCGGTTACAGTCATCCCCTGGATGCCTATGGCTACGAGGGCTTCTTTTACCTCGTCAAGCTTAAAAGGTTTTATGATGGCTTCAATCTTTTTCATGGTAATCCCTCCTATCGATTAGTTAGTTTAAATATTATAGCCCTTTTCACCGTGTTGAGTAATATCAAGCCCAGCGATTTCTTCTTCCTCACTTACTCTGAGCCTGGTTAAAAGCTTTGTGACATACAATATTACAGCGGAAAGGACCCCTGTGAAGATGATGGTGATGACAACGGAAAGGAGTTGGATGAGAACTTGCTTAGGATTGCCGAAGAAAAGCCCAGTTCCTGAGGGATTGATAGACGGGTCTGCAAAAAACCCGGTTAAAATAGCCCCAAAAATCCCAGCCACGCCATGGATTCCAAAGACATCCAAGGCATCATCGTAGCCAAACTTTGGTTTTAAAGACGAGACGGAAAAGTAGCAGATTAAACCAGCTAAAACCCCGATGATGATGGCTCCAACTATGTTCACAAAACCGGCAGCTGGGGTTATGGTTGCTAAACCAGCGACTATTCCTGAGCAAATCCCAAGGATGGTTGGTTTTTTAGTGATAAGCCACTCGGTAAACAACCAGGTTAGACCTCCGAGTGCAGCTGCAGTGTTGGTGTTGAGAAAGGCTTGAGCAGCAAGACCGTTTGCTGAAACTGCGCTTCCGGCATTGAAACCAAACCAACCGAACCACAGAAGACCAGTTCCTATAACTACCAAGGTCATATTGTTAGGGATAAGGAGGACTTGTTTCCTCCTACCAAGGATAAGGGTTCCAATTAAGGCAGATATCCCAGCTGTAGTATGGACAACTATTCCCCCTGCGAAGTCAAGAGCGCCCAATTTGGCGAGAAACCCATTACCCCATACCCAGTGAGCTACTGGGACATAAACCAGGCACATCCAAAGGATTGTAAAAATGGTCCAGGCAGAAAAACTTATCCTTTCAATGTAGGCTCCAGATATCAAAGCCACAGTGATTGCCGCAAAGGTAAGCTGGAAAGTCAAGAAAAGAGGTTCAGGTATGGTGCCTTGAAGAGAGCTAACTCCCACACCAGAAAGGAAAGCCTTGTCAAGGTAGCCAATAATTCCTGCGATATCACCAGAGAAGGTTAAGCTATATCCATAAACAACCCATAAGAAGCTTACAAGACAGTAGGTAATCAAACTCATAGCTATCGTGTTTAAAACATCCTTTTTCTTCGCAAGTCCACCATAAAAAATAGCAAGACCAGGGATGGTCATGAGCATTACTAAGGCTGTAGAGACAAGCATCCAAGCAGTATCTCCAGTGTCAAGCTTTGGCGGAGGAGAATCTTGAGCTAAAACTTGTAAAGGTGATGCTAAAATCATGGTAAAGAAAAGAGGAACGAAACCAATTAACTTGAAGACAAACCTTCTCAACATAGTTTATCCACCTCCTGTATAGATTTGATGTTTTCTACCAGCTTAATGTAAAGTTTACTCCAGCTACAAATGTATTATCTAAATGTCCGTTAGGGTTGTAGGAGTGTCCATCTATAGTCCTTCTTGCCTTAGAAGAAAGCGGGAACCAATACTGAATGGTTGGTTGAAGGGTGATGTTCTTTTGGATAGGATAGGTTAACCCAACTTGAAGTTTCCCATCGTGGAAGGCGTTATACTTTTTTCCAGTATAATCGCCTGTGCTTCTTTCGTATGTTTTCCAATACTTATCATCTCCCTTAAAATAACCGAAGGATGCAGAAAGGTCGGCAGTAATTTTATCGTATACGGGAATGGAATGAGAAAAGCTAAGATTAACATAGGTGCCAGGATAGGTTGAAATGTCTCTGTAAACTGTCAAGGTAGGTTTTGAAATGATGTCATAGGATAGACTTAAGAAAACCTCTTCTGTTTCATCAGCGTATTTAGTTCCATAATAGATGTAGCCACCGGTTAATGAAAGTTTATTTAGAGTATAAGTATAACTAAGAGTAAGGTCTATTTCATTAAAACTTTTCTTTCCGCGTCTATCAGGAGTAAAACTTTGAGTAGGATGTTCGCTGGTATCAATGTTTCCCCAAACATTAACTGAAAAATTCTTATAGTTTAAGGTTAAAGACGGTTGAATGACCAAGCTATCATCGCTCATTTCATAACCACGAAAGACATATTTATTATAAAGTCCTGTAGAGAATGAACCGCTGATGTTGTTAGCAGAAGCCTGATCTTCTGCTTTAGCTGAAAAGGTAAGAAGAAATAATCCTAAAGTGGCGAGAGCAAAATTTTTTTTCTCATTCTATCCCTCCTTAGTCCAAACTGTATGTTCAGTATCAACTAGCAATTTGTATGCCAATTTTTTTCTTTTAAAGACCAAGGGCTTATTCGTTGTTTAAACACTAGAATTAGCCTTAAATAAAGGACTACTTTTAAGACAGCCTTCTATGACCTTAATGTATATTTTTAACAAAATTGTTAAAAATGTTTAGGGATACCTTTCAAAAATCAATACAGTAGATTAAGGACCCCTTGTAAAATTTTTGAACAAAATTGTGCATATATTAGCTTTTGGGATTGTTTTTTTGAATTCCCCCTACTGGTTATTCACTTAATTTTCTAATTTGGGCTTATATCATCCTTTTTGGCTTGCTCCAAACTCCAAATGGGAAGCCTTAAATATAAGCTTGGAGAACAGAATATCTTTGAAACAGCCCAAGGAATTGCGATTGTTTCAAAATCTTTATCACAGGCAGGTTGCAAACGACCCTATTACTTTATTCGATTGCTTGATTTTCGGAAAAGAAGTATATTAAAAAGCAAATGAGAAAGACTAAAATTATTGCCACCATTGGTCCAACATCAAGGAATCTGCAAATTATTAAAGCCCTTATTGAAGCAGGGGTTGATGTTTTTAGGCTCAATTTTTCTCATGGAGATGTGAATTATCATAAGGAAAATTTAGAAAGAATTAGAAAGGCTGCTTTAGAGCTTAAAAGAACAGTCGCAATTTTACAAGACCTTTCCGGACCAAAAATAAGAATAGGTGAAGTAAAAAATCCATTTCCTTTGTATCAAGGGGAAATTTTAGAAATTTATGGAGAGCCTATTTTTTGTGAAAAGAAAGATAAGGTTGGTAAGGTGTACATAGAGCATCCTGAAATTTTAAAAACAGTTAAGAAGGATGATTTAATTTTTATAGCAGATGGAATAATAAAAGTTAGAGTAACAGAAAAAAGACCCGAAAAAATAATAACAGAGGTAACTCAAGGAGGGGTTATCTCTTCCAAGAAAGGTGTTAACCTTCCTGGTGGTGAAATTCCGATAGAAGCTTTAACAGAAAAAGATAAAAAAGATTTGGAGTTTGGTCTAAAAGAAGGGGTAGATTTTGTTGCCCTCTCATTTGTAAGAACTGAAAGGGATATACTAACTGCCAGAGAAATTGTTAAAAAATTTGATAGAGAAGTCCCTATTTTTGCCAAGATTGAAACCCAAAAAGCTTTAGAAAATATAGATAAGATTATAGAAACTTCGGACGGTATAATTGTGGCAAGAGGTGATTTAGGGGTTGAAATTTCTGTAGAAAAGATTCCTATCGTTCAAAAAATCCTTACAAAAAAGGCAAGAGACTATGGTATTCCTGTAGTAATTGCTACTCAAATGCTAACTTCAATGATAAACTCTACCATGCCAACAAGAGCTGAAGTTTCAGACATAGCAAATGCTGTATTTGATGGAGTAGATGCTCTTATGCTTTCTGATGAAACCGCAGTTGGTAATTATCCTGTTGAGGCTGTTAAAACCATGGTAAAAATAATTGAAGAAGCTGAAAAGTTTTATGAGAATAAACTAGAAAAAATAAAGCCCGTTTCTCCAGATTTTGCTATAGCCCATAGTAGTTGTATTTTGGCTGAAGAATTAGGTGCAAAAGCTATAATAGTTTTTACCAAGTCTGGGAGCTCAGCTAAAAGAGTTGCCTTATTTAGACCAAAGCCTCTTATCATAGCAAATGTGCATGATGAAAAAACCCTAAAAACATTGAAAATAATTTGGGGAACCTATCCATACATGGTTTTATCAGAAAAAGAAGAGCCTGAAGATATGATAAAAGAATTTATTAAAAAAGCCTATCAGGAAGAATTGATAAAAGAAGATGATATATTAGTTTTAACAATGGGTTATCCCGTAGGGAAGCCCGGTTCTACAAATCTCATAAGAGTAATAAAAAAAGATCAAATATTAAAATATGTGAATGAATGAAAGAAGCTTTATAGGCTAAGTAAATATATAAAAAAGGGGGGTCGGTCATGGATAGGAAGGCTTTGGAGGAAGAGATTAGAAGAGTGGCCTATGAACTCTACGAGAAAAGCGGATGCATTCCTGGCAGGGATTTAGAAAACTGGTTAGAAGCAGAAAGGATTGTTCTTTCAAAATACGGGCTCTTAGAACAAAAGGATGCTCCTATAACCGAAGCTGGTGCCGAGGAAAAACCTAAAAAGGGTAGATGCGGTAGAAAATCTGAAAGCAGGCAGTGCGGTAAAGGTATTAAAAAGGAGAAATGCAAAAAGTCTTAGAGAAAAATATTTGAGCGGTTTTTGAACCTCGCAACTTTAGTCAGCGGGGAGGCCGACGGGACTCGAACCCGCAACACCCGGGGCCACAGCCCGGTGCTCTACCATTGAGCTACGGCCTCCATCTTCTCAAAATTAAAAATATACCAATTGCTTAAAATTTCAAGAAGATTACATTATTGAGGTATGAGTAGGCTCTACCTCAAAGAAAATGACCTCCCTTTTTATCCAAACTGGCAGGAAATCTTTGAAAACTCAAACCCCATCTACGTTGAAATTGGGGTTGGCAAGGGGGATTTTATCCTTGAGATGGCAAAGAACAATCCACAGGTCAACTTCGTAGGAGTTGATTACTCTCGAGAAGTTTTAAGAAGCGCCGTAAAAAAAATAGAAAGTGCTCAACTTAAAAATGTTAGGCTTATCCCGATGGAGGGGGCAAAGTTCCTTTGCAAGGCCTTCACCTCTGAGGCAATCTCTGGGCTCTATCTAAACTTCCCAGACCCTTGGATAAAAAGAAAGAAGGCTAAAAATCGCTTAGTAAATGAAGCCTTTCCATGGTTATTAGCTGATAGGTTAAAACTTTCTGGCTTCTTTCGCATGGCAACGGATTACAAGCCTTACATTGAACAAACTGTTGAGTTCTTCTTGAAAACAGGAGCCTTTGCCCCTCTCTGGGAGGAAGTTATAAGAACCGAAGTAGAAGACTTCTATCTTACAAAGTATGCAAAAAAATGGCTTTCTTTAGGTGGGACATTATACTTTACTGGTTTTAAAAAAATAAAAAGAGTTGAGCTTCCAAACTGGGTAAAAGATTATTATCCTTTATTAAAAATCTCGAGGGATGAGCTCTTGCCCATCGTTAACATCCTAAAGCTAAATCAACATCCGGATTTTAAGAAACTCTATGAAACTCTACCAAGGGGGATTATCTACCAAAAAGAGGAAAACTTGGTTAAAGTTCTTGATGTCTACTTTAAAGATGATGGCGTGCTTGTTGACCTATTAGTCAAAGAAGGCTCCCTTAAGGAACGGTTTTTTATTCTTATTTCACCTTATCAGAAGGACGGAGTTATTCTAACTTCTCATGAGGCAACGCCCCCTGAGCCAACGGACCTTGTTCACTTAGCCTTTGTGTTGCTTTGTAAAGAGGTTTTAAAGGTTTATCCGTCTGCCCACATTCTTAAAACAACCTGCAAGGAAAAGTTATTAAAAAGGTATTTGAACTTAACATGTTAAAAAAGGTTCTGCCAATCCTAATAGTTTTAGTGCTCTTTGTAGGATTAAGCCTTTATTTTTTCAAGAAACAAGAGAAACCAAGAGGGTTATTGATCCTTCATGGTCGGGTTGAGGGGAAGGAAATAAACATAGGCTCTAAGGTTCAGGGGCGGATAATTCGTCTTTATAAAAGAGAGTCAGACCCTGTGAAGAAGGGGGAGCTTCTTGCTGAGCTTCGTCCGGACGAATACCTTGCCATGTTATCCTCAGCTCAAAAGGAGGTCCAGGCTGCGGAAGAGACAGTCCTTATGGCTCAAAGCTATTTGCTTAAGTCTCAAGCTAAGCTTGAGCAGGCAAAAAGAGACCTTGAAAGGTATAGAGCCCTCTTTCAGGAGGGCTTAGTCTCAAAAAGGGACCTTGAGATTGCGGAGCTTAACTACACATCTGCCTTATCTGAGTTAAAAGTTAACGAAAAGTATGTGGCCCAAGCTAAGGCTAAGCAATCTTCGGCTTTACAAAGGTTAAAAGAAGTGGAAGTTTCCTACAGGGAGACAAAGATTTACGCCCCGGCAGACGGAGTAATTCTTTCAAGAGTTGCCGAAGAGGGAGAGGTTGTTAACCCTGGACAGGTTATCTATACTATGGTCGACCTAAACAAGCTTTACATCAAGGTATACATCCCTGAACCAGATCTCGGAAAAGTTAAGCTTGGGCAACAAGCAAGGGTTTATGTTGATGCCTACCCTGATAGATACTTCAACGGGACGCTAACCCGGGTCTACGAGCAAGCAGAGTTTACTCCTAAAAATGTAGAAACTAAGGACGAAAGGGTTAAGCTTGTCTTTGGAGCTGAGGTCTCTGTTGAAAACCCTGAGGGGTTACTTAAGCTTGGGATGCCAGCAGATGTGGTTCTAAAGATAGACCCTAAGGCAGAATGGATAAAGCCTTAGATAAAGGATTAGATAGCCCTGTTATCAGGGTAGAAGGGCTTACCAAGTATTACAACAAGAAGGTTTTAGCGGTAGATAATGTCTCGTTTGAAGTAAGAAGGGGAGAGGTTTTTGGGTTAATCGGACCTGATGGAGCGGGTAAAACAACCGTTCTTCAAATGCTCGCAGGCGTTCTAAAACCCTCATCAGGAAATGTATTTGTTTCTGGGATTGAGGTTACGAAAGCCCCAGAAAGTATAAAACCCCTCATAGGCTACATGCCCCAGGGGCTTGGATTAAACCTTTACGATAATCTGACAGTGGAAGAAAACATAAACTTCTTTTGCAGCCTAAGGGAAATTCCGGATGAGGTCTTCCTCCAAAACAAGGAGCTACTTTTAGAGATAACGGGGCTTAAGCCCTTTCTGTCAAGGCAGGTAAAGGCGCTTTCAGGCGGGATGAGGCAAAAGCTCGCCTTGGTCTGCACCCTTCTTCATCTCCCTAAGATAATCTTTCTTGATGAGCCAACGACCGGTGTTGACCCCCTCTCTCGACAAGAATTCTGGAAGATAATCCACACCTTGGTTCAAGAAAAGGGTCTTACAGGCATTATAACCACCTCTTACATGGACGAAGCTGAGCGTTGCCATAGGATAGCCCTTATGTTCCAAGGAAAGATCATTCTTCAGGGAAAACCTGAAGAGTATCCAAACCTTGAGGAGGCTTTTATACAAGCCATATCAGACAAGGCTAAATCAAGTGGGGCGGAAAAGCCAATAAACTTAGAAAAACCTTCGTTAACAACGGGTTCAACGGAAAAGCTTATTGTTTGTAAAGGTGTGAGCAAGCTCTTCGGAGATTTTCGAGCCGTTGAAAGAGTTAGCCTTGAGGTAGAGAAGGGAGAGGTCTTGGGGCTTCTTGGTCCAAACGGGGCTGGTAAAACCACCTTAATAAAGATGATGTGCGGGCTTTTAGAACCAACTGAAGGAGAGATTTTCATCGCAGGACATAATGTAAAAAAAGAAAAGGCTAAGTTATGGCAAACCATAGGCTACATGTCTCAAAGGTTTTCCTTGTATAAGGACCTCACAGTGATGGAAAATGTTAGTCTTTATGCGGGGTTGTATGGGGTAAGGAGAAAGGACTTTGCCAGTTTGCTTGAGAAGCTTGGGCTATTTCCGTGGAAGGATAGGCTTGTCAAGGATATCCCTTTTGGCATCAGGCAAAGAGTAGCCCTTCTATGTGCTGTCCTTCACGAACCGCTTGTTGTTTTTTTGGATGAGCCAACTTCAGGGGTTGACCCCTTAGCAAGGAGAACCTTTTGGGAGGTCATTTACCGCCTTTCCAGAGAAGAAGGGATAACGGTGATCCTGTCCACCCACTACATGGATGAGGCAGAAAACTGCGATAGAATTGGGCTCATGAACAGAGGAAGGCTTATTGCCCTTGGAACGCCTGAAGAAATAAAGAAAGGAGCTGAGGCTATCTCAGGGAAGCTCTTACAGATTAAGTCTCCACTTTTTAGAAAGGTTTTTAGTCTTCTTAGAGATAGGTTTGCAAACCTTTCCTTATGCGGAAGCAAGATTTACTTGAGAACTTTCACACCTAATGAAGACCGCGAAAGAATAATCAAGCTTTTTGAGGAAGCCGAGATAAAGGATTATCAGATTGAGCTTTCTATTCCGCCCCTACAGGAAGCCTTCGTAGATTTTATTCTTAACGACATGAAAAGGGGGCAAACTTAAGCAATGCTAACCAGATTTTCGGGCATTGTGAAAAAAGAATTTTCTGAGCTGATAAAGGATAGGCTTTATCTTACCTTTGTATTTTTTGTGCCCTTGATAGTTCTTTTTATGCTTGGTTATGGATTAAACTTTGATGTAAAGGGATTGCCTTTAGCTTTTCTTGATTATGATAGAAGTAAGCTAAGCAGAGAATACATAGATAGCTTTGTTAATTCTGAATACTTTAAGCTTTACGCCTTGGTTGACAATTATGAAGAAGCCTTTCACCTTATGTATTCGGGTTTAATCAGGGCTATCATAGTGATTCCCCAAGATTTCTCTCAGAAGCTCTATAAGGGAGAAAAAACTGAGGTGCAGATGCTCGTTGATGGAACCTATCCCAGCAGGGCTGAGGTGGTAAAGGGCTACCTAACAGCCATAAACGCTCTTTTTAATCAAAGGCTCCGTAAGGGCAAAGATAATATGAGACCGCAGTTTGAGATAGAGACGCGAGTTTGGTATAACCCGGGGCTTGAGAGCAAGAATTTTATTATGCCAGGGATGTTGGTTACTACCCTTTGTTTTTATCCGGTCATCCTTGCTTGCCTACTAGTGGTAAGGGAAAAGGAGCTTGGTAGCATCCTAAACTACTATACCTCCCCAGCTAAAAGATGGGAGATCATCCTTGGCAAAGCTATCCCTTATGTTTTTGTTAGCTTTCTCACTTATTTATTGCTTTTTCTCATCACCGTTTTTGTTTTTAAGGCAAAGTTTATCGGGAATTTTTTCGTTCTTTCCTTAGCAAGCATTCTTTATTTATTTTGCACCGTTGGTCTTGGGCTCTTTATTTCAACGATAACTAAAACTCAGATAACTGCCATGCTACTTGCCTTTGTAGCAACTGTCATCCCGACCTATCTTTACTCAGGTTTTCTTTATCCAGTTAGTAGTATGGAATTTAGCGGCAGGCTTATAAGCAGAATAATTCCCGCCACCTATTTTTTGGACATTGTAAGGGGTATCTATCTGAAAGGGCTTCCCATCTCCTACTTTCTACCAAACCTTTTTAGCCTTTCTATCTACGCTCTTATTGTCTACACCGCAACCATCCTAAACTTTCGTAAAAGGATGTAATTTCAATAATCCAGAAGGGAGGGGCTATTATGGAGAAGTTTTACAGGACCTTGCATCCAAGACCGGTTGTCCTCATCGGTAGCGGAAGCGTTAAAGCAGGGGAAATCAACTTTATGGCTTGCTCGTGGATTACTCCGATAGCTGAGGATGTGCCTTCTGTTGGCTTTGCCTGCGACAAAGAGCACTACACTCGGGAGCTCATTGATAAATACAGGCAGTTTTCAGTAAACATAACTGAAGACATAGACCTTATTTGGAAGGTGGGAACAGTTAGCGGTCGCGAATTGAATAAAGTAGAAGCCTTTGATATTAAGATAGAGGTTGGCAAAGCCTTGGATGTGCCTTTAAAATAAAAGCCAAAACAAATGCGCCTTCTTTTTCTGCTTAGGAAGGAGTTTTTACAGCTTTTTCGGGACAAAGTTTTGCTCCTTGTTTTAATCTATGCTTTCACTGCCGTAGTCTATACTGGGGGAAAGGGTGTTAACCTTGAAGTCAGGAACTTTTCTGTCATTGTTTACGACCTAAGCAAAAGCAAAGAAAGCAGGGAATTCATAGAAAAGCTCCGCAAGCCCTATTTTAAAGTTGTAGCCTATGTAAACTCAGACGAAGAGGTGGTTGATTGGCTTGATAGGGGCAGGGCTTCTATGGCTATCATCATTCCTCCTAACTTTTCCACCTTGGTAAAGGAAGGGAAAGGCAAGGTTCAGGCAATTGTTGACGGAACCATGTCCATGACCTCAACCATGGCCATCTCTTATCTGAACACCATTGCCTATGAGTATTCCTTAGAGCTTTTAGAGTATTCGGTTTACAAAAAGCAGTTGAAAATACCTGAGGTTGAGGCAAGGTTAAGAAGCCTCTTTAATCCTAATAACCTTAGCTCATGGTTTATGAGCCTCCTTGAGCTTTTTAACATGACGACTATGGTGTCGCTTCTCCTAACCGCTTCAGCCTTGATAAGAGAAAAGGAACAAGGAACGATTGAGCAACTTCTAATCACCCCTGTGAAAACTTGGGAGGTGTTTTTAGCCAAAGTCATACCTACTGTTGTTATAATTGGTTTTCTATCTACGATGAGCCTTCTCCTCATGGTAAAGGGTGTGTTTGGAGTGCCGATAAAGGGGAGCGTCTTAGTATTTTTTCTTGTCACTTGCCTTTATGTCTTTACTGTTTCTGCTCTGGGGATAACCATTGCCACGATGGTTGATAATCTTTCTCAAGCCATGATGGTTATTTTAGCCATCCTTGTCCCGATGCTTATGATTTCTGGAGCCTGGACGCCTCCTGAAGCTATGCACCCTGTGATAAGGGCTGTAAGCCTTCTTTCCCCTATGAGGTATTATTTGGAGTTTGGTTACGGAATTTTGCTAAAGGGGGTAGGGTTTTCCTATCTTTGGAAGGATGTTCTTGGCATGATAGGGGTAGGAGGAATACTTTTTGTTATCTCTTCCCTAAAATTTCGCCAAAGCTTTGCCAAGTGAAAAAAATAGGAGAGACTTCCCCCTTCCTTTACTTAGGGTTTTGCCAAGTTTATAATTGAAAAATGATAGACGGAGACCCCTCGCTTTGCTCAGGGCGACAAGAAGGCTTGTTAGAGGCGACACGAAGGTTCGCTCTAGGTGATAAGAAGGCTCGCTTTGCTCGGGGCGACAAAGTTTGGTTAAGTTTATAATTGAAGGAATGGCTAAAGATAGCAAAAGGTTCTTCGCAAAGAAAAAGGTAGCTAAGGCAACCTGTGAGTTCTGCGGGGAAGAAAAACCTCTTTGCTATGTTTGTCGAAAATGTGGCTTTACTCTATGCGCAGAGTGCTTAATGGCTGAACAAAAGAAGTTTGTTTGTGCAAGCGCTGTTGCTTGGATCTGTCCTAACTGCGGAAACTGGGAAACGCTTTAGAAAACGGTTTAGAGGTTAGGCGCCGATGGAGGTCTACATCAAATCCATTGTTGAACATTTTCTGCTCCTTTTTGAAAAGAGCGGCTATGCAGGAGTTTTCTTTCTTATGGCTTTAGAGTCAACCCTTGTTCCCATTCCAAGCGAGGTGATCATGCCCCCAGCTGGCTACCTTGCAAGCCAAGGAAAACTTTCCCTCGTTGGCGTGGTCTTAGCCGGCACCTTTGGCTCCTTAGCTGGTGCCCTGACAAACTACTACTTAGCCCTAAAACTTGGGAGGCCAGCCCTTCTTAGGTTCATCAGAAGGTATGGGAAGTATCTTCTCTTGACTGAAGAGAGTTTCAAAAAGGTTGAACACTTTTGGGGTAACCATGGACACATCAGCACCTTCGTGGGGAGGCTCCTTCCCGGAACAAGGCATGTGATCTCTATCCCTGCAGGTTTAGCAAGGATGGCTCTTTTTCTTTTCAGTCTTTACACTGCCCTTGGGGCCTTAATTTGGTGTAGCTTCCTTGCCCTCTGCGGATACTACTTTGGCAAAAACGAAGAGCTCCTAAAATCAGCCTTGCACAAGGGTTCATACGGATTAATCATAGGGGTTCTCGTTATCATAGCTCTCTATGTTTACTTTAAAGTTGTCCGAAAGAAACACTCTTAAGAATTGGCTAAGTAGGAGTAAAGCTCTTCTTCTGCCGTCTTAACTCCAAGCCCAAGTTCAACTTTAATTCCAAAGTGTTTTAACCCAAGCTCAAGGGCTGAGATGGCGATAAGGAGGTCAAAGGGAGACTGGTCCCCCATGTGGGTTATGCGGATGATCTTGCCTTTTAGAGCGTCTTGCCCTCCAGCAAAGATTATACCCCACTTGTCTCGCACGAATTTTAGAAAATCTCCGGTTGGCAAGCCCTCAGGAGCCTTTATCACCGTTAAAGACTCTGACGGGACATCAGGAAAAAGTGATAAACCAATGGCTGAGACGGCTTTTCTACAGGCAGAGCTAATGGCTTGGTAATGGGCAAAGAGCCTCTCAAGGGTAAGCTCTTTGATCCGGTTTAGCATCTCCCTTAAGGCAAGAAGAAGGCTTACCGCAGGGGTAAAAGCTGTTGTGTCTTTATCATAGGCTTTATCTTCTTTCGCTAAGCTAAAGTAGTATTTTGGAAGCTTTGAGCTCTTAGCAAGCTCCCTTGCCTTTTGAGAGAGGGCAATGAAAGAAAGCCCCGGAGGAAGGCTTAAAGCCTTCTGTGACCCTGTGATCAAAACATCTATCCCAAGCTCATCCATGGGAAGAGGATATACGCCCACGGCAGTTATTCCATCAACGACAAGGATTGTCTCTCTTTCTTTACAGAGTTTTGCAAGGTCAGGAACGGGATGTTTTACTCCCGTTGAGGTTTCGCAGGCTTGAACAAGTATTGCCTTGGCTGAAGGGTGCTCTTTTAAAGCCCTTTCAACATCGGAAGGGTCAACGGCTTTTCCCCAGGGGACCTTTATGGTAATTGGGTTTAGACCGAAGGTTCCAGCAAGCTCTCTCCATCTTTCGCCAAACTTCCCTCCTTCAACGACGATGACTTTGTCTCCGGGAGAGAAAAGATTTGTTATCGCAGCCTCCATGGCTCCTGTTCCTGACGAGGCAAAAAAGTAGACCCTTTCTTTTGTTTGGAAGAGATATTGAAGCCCGGAGCGGATTTCTTTCAAAATTTCTGAAAACTCTGGCAAGCGATGATGGGTCATGGGCTGAGCTTGAGTTAAAAGGACTTGAGGAGCAACGGGCACAGGACCCGGAGTGAAAAGATATTTCTTGCTGAGAAACTTCATTCCCCATCCTCCTTAGGTAGGATTAGTAAAAAACTAATTATACCCATAAAATAGCATAAATGCCAGTTAGTATAAACTAATCCGAAGTGAGGGGCTCCTCTTTAAGGGTTCATCCCTTAGGCTCTTAAAGACAAAGAAAATGATGCTTCTTGCTAAACAAAAAGATTAGAGTAAATTTGTTTTTAAAGTCTTTAAAGGAGGTTTTATGAGGTTTGCTAAAGAGCCTGTGTTAGGATTGATTTTATCCGGAATTTTATATCTTCTTTTAGCTTTGAAAGAAAAGACCTTTCTTCCCGACAATTCCCTGATATTTAGTTTGATAACTTTTATCTATCTTTTCGCCGGGGTGGTCTACTTAATTCATTGGATATTCAAATGGGAAAAAGGAGGGTTTTTTGGTTCCGTCATAGCCTGGGCTGGGTTTATCGCTAACTTTTATGCCTTTATCGTCCGCTGGATACAGACCCATCAAGCTGGCTTTGGATATATCCCTCTCTCCAATCTCTACGAATCTCTTGTGTTTTTTGGTCTTTGCGTGGCAGGGTTTTATCTCTTCTGGGAGCTTCGCTTACAAAGGAGGGTCTTCGGAAGCTTGGTTTTTATACTTAATTCTCTGATCATGGCCTTTGCTACCTTTGTTGCTGATTCCGCGATCAAACCCTTGATCCCAGCTTTGAAGAGCAACTGGCTCATCGCCCATGTCATCACCTGCTTCCTTGGATACGGTGCCTTTGCTGTAGCCTTTGCCGTGGCTATCTTTTATCTTCTTAGCAACAATCAAACTTTAAAACAGTATTTGCCTGAAAAAAACGTCCTTGAAAGCTTTATCTACCGAACCATGCTCTTTGGCTTCTTTTGGCTAAGCCTTGGGATAATAACCGGAGCCATCTGGGCAGACCAGGCCTGGGGTAGCTACTGGAGCTGGGACCCGAAGGAAACCTGGTCTTTCATAACTTGGCTAATCTATGCAGGCGGGATTCATGCTAAAATAATCAGAGGCTGGAGCGGAAAAAAGATAGCTTGGCTGAATGTAATCGGCTTTATTTCCGTTCTCTTTACCTACTTTGGGGTTAATTTTCTTCTTTCAGGACTTCATAGCTACGGGAGCTTGAACTAACCTTTTTAGAGCTTCGTAGACTGCCGAGATATCCTCTTCCCCAAGCCCCATAGCAACGCAAAGCTTGTAGACCTCTCTTACAACGCTCCCTTCCAAGGCTATACCATTGTAGCTTTTGAAGAGCTCCTCAGCGTAGTTTAAGTCTTTATAGAGGTTGTTTATTGAGAAATGGGGAGAAAAGTCTTCCTCTAAGAGCTTTGTTTTCTTTACTTTTAGAAGGTATGAATTCCCCGCACCGTTTTCCAAAACTTCTAAGACCTCAGCTTTGCTAAGACCAACCCTTTCGCCTAAAACTAAGGTTGAAGAAATGGCTTCCATAAAGAGCCCTAATACATAGTTATTGATAAGCTTTGCCTTGGTTGCTTTGCCAGGCTCTCCAAAGTAGATTATCTTCTTTCCAAGGAGGTTGAGCAAACCTCCTACCTTTTTGTAGGCTTCTTCCTCTCCGCTAACGAGTATGGTTAACTCCCCTCTTTCTGCAGGGATAACGCTACCCAACACTGGACATTCAAGATAAACACCTCCTCTATTTTGAACGAATTTGTGAAATTTTAGAACGTTAAAGTAAGAATTAGTAGTAGTATCAACGACGACCTTACCTGAAAGATTTGGCTCAACCTCTTTCAATACCTCTTCTACCGCAAGGCTATCCCTAAGGCACAAAAATACGACCTCATTCTCTTCAAAGAGTTGAGCTAAAGTATTGGTGTAAGGTAGACCAAAGTTTTTTGCCTTATCTAAGGTTCTATTCCAAAGGGTAAGGGGAACGCCTTGAGATGAGAGCCTCCTTACCATAGCGCTACCTAAAAGCCCTAAACCAACAAACCCTATTTTCATGACCCCCCTCTTTAAGTTTTTAATCCAAAATCTTTATCCCAGCTTTGGTTGCGTCCTCAAGGAACTTTTTAAGCCCGATATCAGTTAAAGGGTGTTTTAGCATCTGCTCGATAACCTTGAAAGGAATAGTTGCAATGTGGACACCAAGGAGGGCGCATCTTCTAACATGGTCTACATGCCTTATGCTTGCAGCAATGATCTGGGTTTCTAATCCGTAGACATCGTAGATCCGCACTATTTCTTCAAGCACAAGCATCCCATCATACCCTATATCATCAACCCTTCCAAGGAAGGGAGAAACATAGGTTGCCCCAAGCTTTCCTGCAACAAGTGCTTGAAGCGAAGAAAAGACAAGGGTTACATTGGTTTTGATTCCTTCTACGGATAGAGCCTTTATAGCCTTTAGTCCTTCAGTTGTAAAAGGGATCTTTATCACTACATTGTCTCCCATTTTGGCAAGAGCCCTTGCTTCTTTTATCATGCCCTCTGCGTCTGTAGCGATGACTTCAAGAGAGACAGGTTTGTCTGGGATTTCCTTCAAGATTTCAAGGGCTGCTTCTTTCCAGGGTTTTCCCGTTTGAGAAAGAAGGGTTGGGTTAGTTGTTACCCCGTCAAGAAGCCCCCATTCTTTAACCTTTCTAATTTCCTCAATCTTTGCCGTATCAACGAATATCTTCATCTTTATACCTCCCTTTGAAAGTAGTTTTTAAGCCTTAGGGCTTGTAGTCTTATAAAGCCTTCTGCATCACTTTGGTCGTATCCGCCAGCTTCGTCAAAGCTTGCAAGGGAAGGCTTATAGAGGCTATTATCGCTTTTTCTCCCAACGGGTATACAGTTTCCTTTGTAAAGCTTTAACCTTACTACTCCGGAAACCCTCTCTTGGGTGTGCTCAACGAAGGTCTTTAGCGCCAAGAACTCCGGGCTAAACCAGAAGCCATAGTAGATAAGCTCTGCTATCTTCGGCATGAGTTGATCCTTTAGCCGCATAACCTCTCTGTCAAGAGTTATCTGCTCTAAAGCCCGATGAGCAATGTGAAGTATTGTTCCCCCTGGTGTTTCGTATATGCCTCTGCTTTTTATCCCGACAAACCGGTTTTCTACCATGTCTACCCGTCCGATGCCGTGTCTTCCGCCGATTTCGTTTAGCCGTAAGAGAAGCTCTGCCGGGCTTAGCTCCTCTCCGTTTATGGCGATAGGCTCCCCTCTCTTAAAAGTGACCTCAACATACTCGGGTTTGTCAGGGGCTTTTTCAGGAGAAACGGTCAGAATAAACATGTCATCTGGTGGTTCTTGCCAAAGGTCTTCAAGGATTCCGCCCTCATAGCTTACATGAAAGAGGTTTGCGTCTATGCTGTAAGGTTTCTCTGGAGTTACAGGCACGGGGATGTTCTTCTCTTGAGCGTAGCGGATGAGGTCGCTTCTTCCCCTGAAATTCCATATCCTCCAAGGGGCAATTACCTTTAAGTCTGGGGCAAGGGCATGGTAGGTGAGCTCAAACCGAACCTGGTCATTTCCTTTTCCGGTTGCTCCATGGGCTACGGCATCAGCTCCAAATTTCTTTGCTACTTCAACTTGGGCTTTGGCAATAAGTGGTCTTGCAAGGGATGTTCCCATTAAATACCAATCTTCATACCTTGCGTTAGCCTTTATGGCAAAGAAAACATAATCTTTCACAAATTCTTCTTTCAAATCAAGGATGACCACATCCTTTGCCCCAACAGCTAAGGCTCTCCTACTAACCTCTTCCCAGTCTTCCTTTTGACCAAGGTCTGCGGTAAAAGCGATTACTTCGGCAGAGTAAGTCTCGATGAGCCAGTGAAGAATGACCGAGGTATCAAGCCCCCCAGAGTAGGCAAGGACAATTCTTTTTGGCTTATCTTGAAAGCCCATCCTTAACTCCTTTGGTTTTATTGAGTCTTGAACCCTTTCCTTTTTGGCCCCTAAGCCTATCTTACTTATCTTCCTGAGCCTTTATTTGCTACCCCGAACGAAGGGTTCCCTCGTTAAGCTCGGGACAACATAGAGAAAAGGCTTCCACCCAAGCAACTTGCCAAGTAAATTTTACTTTAAAAAAGGGGTTATTCAACAACTTTAAACCTGTTTGACTCTTTTTCATAAAATGCTTAGCTGATGCTCCTTTGGTTCTACCTTTTTAAGAGCAAACACAGGAGGAAAGACACAAAGTAGGAGCGAGCGTCTGCTCATCAGCCTCTCCTACATATTGACAGCTTATCAACTCGGGTTAAGATTAAAACTAAATATAAAGGGGATGGCGTCCCCCGTTAATCGCTCTGGTTCAACTTTTAGGCCAGAGCTGATGACGCCTACCTTCCAAAAAGGTATAATGTTAAAATTTGCTTTGGGAGGTAGGCGATGGAAGAGCTCTGGCTACAAGCTTTAATCTGGTTCACCTTAGCTCTAATCTCAAGCTTCATCTCCTTTAGGTTAGCCATCTCAGCTGCTCTTATTGAGCTCATAGTTGGCATCGTTGCCGGAAACACCATCCACCCTGAGGTCACACCCTGGGTAAACTTCTTAGCAAGCTTTGGTGCTGTCATCCTTACCTTCCTTGCGGGGGCAGAGCTTGAATCTGAAGTTATAAAAGCCTACTGGAAAGAGTCTTTAGTTTTGGGCTTCATAAGCTTTTTTGCTCCCTTTTTAGGGGCTTGGGTTGTTACCCAGTTCCTTCTTGGTTGGGACTTAAGGCAGGCTCAGCTTGCGGGGATCGCCCTTTCTACTACCTCAGTTGCCGTTGTCTATGCGGTGATGATAGAGAGCGGGCTTAATGAAAGACCACTTGGGAAGCTCATTTTAGCTGCCTGCTTTGTTACGGACCTTGGAACAGTGATTGCCCTTGGATTACTTTTTGCTGAAATCGGCTTTTACTTTTGGCTCTTTGCGGTCGTCACTTTGGTAGTCCTTTTTATCCTTCCACCGATTACGAAAAGATACTTTGCTCTGGTTAAGAACCATCCAAGCGAGCCAGAAGTTAAGTTTATCTTTGTTATCCTCTGCGCCCTTGCGTTCCTTGCGGTGAAAGGGGGAAGCGAAGCCGTTCTTCCAGCCTATCTCGTAGGGGCGGTTTTGGCAAACCTTTTCTTAAAAAACAGGGAGCTTGTTAAGCGCTTGAGAGCAGCAACCATTGCCCTTCTTACACCCTTCTACTTCTTAAAGGCAGGAAGCCTCGTTGACCTAAAGGCAGTTTTAGGAAGCCTGGGAGTCTTGGTCGTTCTCTTCTTAACCAAAACGGTAAGCAAATTCTTGGGTCTCTATCCCGCAGGAATGCTCTTTAAGTTTACTCCAAGAATAAACATGTATAACACCCTGCTTATGAGCACCGGTCTAACCTTTGGAACCATCTCCGCACTCTATGGTTTAAGAAACGGAATAATTGATAAGACCCAGTATTCTCTCCTCGTTGTGACGATTATCCTTACTGCCATCATCCCAACGCTCATTGCCCAAAGCTTTTTCTATCCAAAAAAGGAAGACCTTGACAGGTTTGAGAAGAAGACCGAACAAAGGGGGTAAGACATGTTTAAAAAGATCCTTATCGGTTATGATGGCTATGAGGGCTCGCTTTTAGCCTTGGAAAAGGGGCTACACCTTGCTGAGGAGCTAAAGGCTGAGGTCATTGTTCTCTCTGTGGCAAGCATCCCAGAGTATGCTGAGACCGTATCCGAGGTTGAAGAGGCAAAGGAGCAGGCGAGGAAATACTACGCTGATGTGCTAAGCGATGTGGAAAGGCTTGTTAAGGGGAAGGACCTTAAGGTCCAAACCTTAATTCGCTTTGGTAAACCGGCTGAGGTAATTCTTCATACTGCAGAAGAGATGGGGATAGACCTCATCATCTTAGGTCCAAGCAAATATTCATACTTAAGGAGAAGGATTTTAGGGAGCACCGCAGACAAGGTGGTAGAAAGAGCCCACTGCTCCGTCCTTATAATGAAATAAAATGTCCTTTAAATCTTTAAAAGACTTTAAATCTTTAAAGGACCCCGAGGTCAAAAAAGCCCTTTACTTTGTCCTCCTCCTTGGTTTGGTTAGCCTCTTTGGGGACATGACCTATGAGGCGGCACGAAGCATCACTGGACCATATCTTCTATACCTTGGAGCGACCGCAACGGCGGTTGGCTTCGCCGCAGGGTTTGGCGAATTTATTGGGTATGCCTTAAGGCTTATTTCAGGCTACCTTGCAGACCGCACTAAAAGATACTGGTTTTTTACCATCTTTGGCTACGGCATAAACCTTTTAGCCATCCCAGCCTTAGCTTTAGCCCCAACCTGGCAGATAGCCATGATGCTCATCATTTTAGAAAGGTTTGGCAAAGCTTTAAGGGTTCCGGCAAGGGATACTTTTCTTTCCTACGCCACGATAAAGATAGGACGGGGAATTGGCTTTGGGTTGCATGAGGCTTTAGACCAAGTCGGAGCCTTGA
This sequence comes from Caldimicrobium sp., assembly GCA_009903935.1. Lineage (GTDB taxonomy): Bacteria > Desulfobacterota > Thermodesulfobacteria > Thermodesulfobacteriales > Thermodesulfobacteriaceae > WYEG01. The sequence continues at coordinate 48,642 of WYEG01000032.1, forward strand.
TCGGACCCCTTATCGTATTTTTAGTCTTTTACCTTGGCTTTGGCTACAAAGAGGCTTTTTCCGTTCTTTTAGCACCAGCCCTTTTAGCCCTAACCTTTCTTTTTATCGCCCGACTTCTCTTTGCAGTTCCAGCAAAGTTTGAAGCCGATACAAAGCAAGCACAAGTTTTAGAACAGAGGCTACCACGGGATTTTTGGTTCTATGCCTTTGGTATGGGCTTTTTTGCCTTTGGGTTCTTGGACTTTGCCCTCATAAGCTTTCACTGGCAAAAGGCTAAGGTCCTTGATAAGAATTTGATCCCCTTGCTCTACGCCTTAGCCATGGGTGTTGACGCCATCTCTGCCCTTATCTTGGGTTATCTTTATGACAGAATAAAGCTGAAAGTCTTGCTTTTAGCCTTAGTTCTTTCTCTCTGGGCTATTCCTCTTTCTATCCTTGGTGATAAACTTTTGGTTATCCTTGGGGTTATCCTCTGGGGTATAGGTCTTTCGGCTCAAGAATCGATCGTCCGTGCGACGGTTGCCGAGCTTGTCCCCAAGGAAAGGAGAGGGACTGCCTACGGTATCTTCAACGCCCTTTTTGGCGGGTTTTGGTTCTTGGGAAGCTTTTTACTTGGCTTTCTTTATGATTACTCTCCGCTCTTTATGGTGGTTTGCTCCGTTGTTTTTCAAGCCTTGGCTATACCTTTTGTTATTAAGGTAAAAGTTCGGAAGTAAAGGCGGCGAAATTTAACACCTTGAAAGGGCGACCTCTCGGTCGCCCTGGCATACCGTTTAATTATTCGTTCAGAATTCGGACGAGCTTAATGCTGCAGTAGAGGTCTTCTCCGGCTAAGGGTGGGTTTAGGTCAAGGGTAATTTCTTCTTCGGTTACCTCTATTACCCTCGCTGGTATGGTTATTTCACCCTGGGGAGTGTCAAGGATCAAGGAAAGAAGCATACCTGGTTCTGGCTCAACATCAAGCTCAAGCCCAGCCCTTGACACTGTCCGGACAAGGTTTTGGTCTTTTGGGCCGAAGGCTTTATCAGAAGGAATGACGACCTCCTTTTCTTCTCCCTCGGACATCCCTACTACAGCCTCAGACAGACCGGGAATGATCTCTGGCGAGCCAACCTCGAACACAAAGGGCTCAGACTGATAGGTGTCCTCAAACACCTCACCCGAGCTCGTCTTCCCAACCAAATGAATGCAAACTACATCACCAACCTGCACTTTACGCATAACCGTAACTCCTTGTTAATTTTGATAGAAGACGAGACCTTAGAGGATAGGACTCTAAGAACTCGGAGCTTCTACCTAAGTGGTTAAGCTAACACAGAAGTGATTTTTTACAAGGGGGTTATAAGGAGGTTAGGACAACCAGGGCAAAGCACATGATGCCAGGCTTATCCTTTTGGAAGATTAAACCTTCAGTCCTTCGGGCTTTAAGAGAAATTCTATCTTCAGAAAGGTTTAGGAGTCGAGACAGATTTTTCTTCATCTTTACATAATAGGGAGAAAGCTTTGGCTCATCAGCAACGATGGTAAGGTCTACCTGGTCTACTTTGTATCCCTTTTCATGGAGCTTGTTTAGGGCGACAAGAAGGAAGAAGCTACTTTCTCTGTCCTTGAAGGCTGGGTCTGTGTCTGGAAAAAGTGTCCCAATGTCAGGAAGACCTCCAGCTGAAAGGAGGGCATCCGTTAGGGCATGAAGCACCACATCTCCGTCTGAATGCCCAAGGAGACCCTTATCATGCTCAATGGGAATACCACCAAGGACAAGTTTTCTTCCCCGAACTAAGGGATGGACATCAAAGCTAAAGCCTATTTTCATAAAGTTTTTGAGTCTAAGCCGGCGGTGGGGATCGAACCCACGACCTGCGGATTACGAATCCGCTGCTCTACCGCTGAGCTACGCCGGCAGGCTTATCTTCTATTGTTAATCTTCTATTTTAAGCCTACTCTTTAAACTCTTCAACCTTTCTTTAAGACCCGCTCTTTAATCCTTTTGATGATAATGTGGGCGGTGTTGAAAGCAACCTGTATGCTCCCTTTGGGGACAGCGATATCTCCTGCTAAGAAAAGCCCAGGGATGTTTGTCTCATAGTGTTCATCTACTTTTGGTCTATCTTCCAGGTCAAACTCAACGCCGATATACTTCAAAAATCCCTTGGGACTGCTCCCACCAAGGCAGTAGTAGACAAAATCAAAAACATCGCTTGAGCCATCCTTAAAGTGAACCCTTACCCTATCTCCTTCAGCGCTAAGACCCTCAATGTCTGTCCCAAGCATTAGCTTAATCTTCCCTTCATTAACTTTTTCTTCAAGCAGGGAAAGATTGACCGGGTTTATGCGGAAAAACTGAGGTCTACGGTAGGAAAGATAGACTTCACAGTTTTTGCAAACAAAGATTGCGGTCTCAGCCGCTGTGTCCCCTCCTCCAACTACTAAAACCTTGCCAGAGGCCGGGCAGAGGGAAGGAGGCTCAAAGAAGACTTTGTCTTTTACCTCCTTTGGGATGGGATAGTCGGGTTTTTTCGGCTGACCAAAAATGCCTATAGCCACAACCACAAAATCGGCTAAAAACTTAGGCTCTCCCTTAACCTTTACCTCAAAGACCTCGCCTTTTTTGCCTATCCAGTTAACCTCCGAATTAAAACGAATGTCGAGTTTATACTCAGACACAATCCTTTCCATCCTTTTTAAAAAATCTTCTTTGCTTTCCGTTTCAAAGCTAAGTCTTCCAATGGGAGCTACATCTACCCCACGATAGACGGCATCAACCCTTTTTCCAGGGCGGTAAAGCCGAACGATGGTATCGCAGATGTGGTCTGTCTTTTCGAGGATGACTGTCGGCTCTATCCCTTCTTCCTTGGCTTCAACCCCGCAGGCAATCCCCGCAGGACCTGCCCCAACCACCAACACTTTTACCCTCTCCATTGTTTGCCTCCTTGCTCTCTAAGTCTTTATTTAGTTCTATTTAACCATTGCCAAGTATGACTTATTATAGTTTCTAGGTCGTCATACTCAGGCTCAAAGGAGAGCATCTCTTTTATCTTATCCACCTTAGCGATGAGCATCGGTGGGTCGCCTGGTCTCCTTGGTCCTTCTTTAACAGGAAAATCTATGCCTGTAACTTTTTTCGCTACTTCAACTACCTCCCGCACAGAATAGCCTCTTCCGTATCCGCAGTTAAAAACCTCGGATACTGAGGTCTCAAGCAGGAATTTTAAGGCTAAAAGATGGGCTTTAGCTAAGTCCATGACATGGATGTAGTCTCTTACGCAGGTTCCGTCTCTTGTGGGATAGTCTGTGCCGTAGATTTCAAGGTAGGGAAGCTCTCCTTTTGCCGCCTTCAAAGCCCTTAGTATCAAGTGGGTTGGCTGTTTATAAGTGGGTCCGACTTCCCCCTCAGGGTCAGCACCAGCAACATTGAAATACCGCAAAGATACATACTG
>WYEG01000041.1 GCA_009903935.1 Caldimicrobium sp.
TATTTTCTAAGAATTGCCTATACACATCTTTCGCATACTCCTTCAATTGATTCTCGGGGTTTAAAGGATAGGGGGACATGCGCTCAAAGATAAGGTCTGAATACTTCTTTTGCACCTCGAAAAACAAAGCCTTTCTTACCCTCGTTGTGGAGATGAATTGAAGAGTTTCTTCTGAAAGGATTAATTTTCTATCATGAATAAGCTCAAATAAGGCAGGTCTAAGATGATGTTTTACAAACTTTCCAACCCAATCAAGCTCCAAGGAAAAAAGTTCAAGCCTCTGCCAGCTTGAATAATAAACCCTATCCTTTAAATGCAGGTAAAAGAACAAGCTTAAAGCGGAGGTTGAAACTACTAAGATGGGAAGTAGGAGGACCAAAAATTTTAAGTATAACGGCAGTTTGTAAAATCGTTTCCACATAGGTAAAACTATAATCAAGGAAAAGCTGGGTGAAAAGGGAGATTGAAAATGCCACGGAGATGCACCAAGTTAGAAAACTTAAGCATCGGATAAAGCGCTACCTTAAAAGATGAACATTCCCAAGAGAAACCCTTTTTAAACCAGCACTCTTTGCTATCTCTAAAGCTCTATAAGCAAACTCCTTAGAAGTAAGGGGCAAATCTCTCATGTAAAAATGGGGATAGAAGGCAAGAAGTCTATAGGGTATTTCCGGGTTCTGGCTTGCGATAAACTTGGCTATGCCTTCTACCTCTTTTTCATCAATATACCCAGGGACAAGAAGGGTGCTTGCAGTAAGCAATGGCACGCTCTTTCTTTCATCAAAATGCTTAGCCACTTCTGCAAAATTCTCTAATATGGCTTCGTTTGTGTAACCGGTTAAAGCAAGATGAACCTCTTTGTTATAGGCTTTTAGGTCAAACTTGATGATCCCGCCAGACTCTAACGAAAGCTCAACAACCTTCTTCAGAAATTTCTTTGAAAATAGCCCGTTTGTCTCCCAGCATATCCTTAGCTTTTTCTTTCTCTTTAGTACCCTTTGACTAAAATTTATGGCAAAATGAACTTGCGGCGAAGGGTCGCCCCCAAAAAAGCATACGCAGGAAACCCTCTCGTTTAAAGCTGAAAGCATGGCGTCAACGCTTTCCCATCTGCTTGTTGAGGTTAGCTCTCTAAAATGCCAGTTTTGACAGTAAAGACAGTTGAGATTGCAGGCATGAAAAAACACAGCAAGGTTGTAATTACCCCTTTCTTCTTTGCTACTTCCGGGACAAATCCAGTCTGCTACGCAATTTGTGGGCAATGGGTCAAGATACCAGGAGACTTTGGCATACCTGGCATCAAGCCCTAAAATTACCCCATTCCTTACCCTCTTTAGTCCGCAAAAGCCTCCCCCTCCCTCTGGGATTTGACAGCTTAAGGCACAAAGTGAACAGGTTTTTCCGCCCGCATCTCGTGGGACGGATTTAGGAAGATTAAAGACTGCCCTTGATTCTTCATGAGCCTTTTTTACATAGGGGAAAGCGGAGTGAAACTTAAACCTCAGACATTCTAAACAAACACCGAGAAACCCAGATATTAGGTGACTTTCCTTTTTACAAACATGGCAATCTTTTTGGGGCATCAATAAAAAAATAAATCATCTTAGGTTAGCTTAGAATTAGGTATCAAAGTATCCAAAATGTCGTGGTAAAATACAAATTGGGACAAGAGAACTTTGGAGGGCTAAAGGATGGATTGGAAAGAGACTCTTAAGCTTCCGCAGACAAGCTTCCCGATGAAGGCAAATCTTGCTGAAAGGGAGCCAAGCTTCATCGAATTCTGGGAAATGAATAGAATCTACGAAAAAATGCTTGAAAAAAGGGCAAACTCTCCGCTCTTTATTCTCCATGACGGTCCACCCTACGCAAACGGACATATCCACCTTGGCACTGCTCTAAACAAGATTTTAAAAGACATCATTGTTAAGAGCAAATCCATGTCTGGTTTTCGGGTCCCTTATGTTCCGGGCTGGGACTGCCATGGGCTTCCCATTGAGCTTAATGTAGAAAAGGAGCTTGGTGTAAAGAGGGGAGAGCTTCCGCCCCTTGTCATAAGAGAAAATTGCCGAAAATACGCTGAACGCTTCATTAACATTCAAAGGGATGAGTTTCGCCGGCTTGGCGTCTTTGCCTTTTGGGATAAACCCTACCTTACCATGAGCCCAGAGTATGAAGCGGTCATAGCAAGAGAATTTTTGCACTTTTTAACATCGGGTCAGGTCTACAGAAGGAAAAAGCCTGTCTTTTGGTGCCCAACCTGTGTGACCGCTCTTGCTGAAGCTGAGGTGGAATACGAAGATAAATCCTCACCCTCCATCTATGTGAAGTTTCCATTAAGCCCTGAAACGATAAGATCTTTGAAAAAAGAGCTCGGCATAGAACTACCAGAGAAGACTTTTGCCCTCATTTGGACGACAACGCCCTGGACCCTTCCCGCAAACTTAGCCTTAGCCCTACATCCTGAGTATGACTATGTCCTCATCCGATGGAAAGGAGAGGATGAGGTATATCTTGTTGCTGAGGGCAGGGTTTCTGCCCTATGCGCAATCCTTGGAAAGGACCTTCCAGAAATCTTGACTAAGGTCTCGGGATCCGCTTTAGAAAGAAAGACGGCTCTTCACCCCTTCTATGATAGGGGAAGCCTTTTTGTCCTTGCTGAGTTTGTAACCCTTGATACAGGAACTGGGATTGTTCACATTGCCCCTGGGCATGGTGAGGAAGACTATCAGGTTGGGCTAAAGTATGACCTTCCTGTTTATGTGCCCGTTGATGAGGAAGGGAAGTTCTATAAGGATGTGCCCTTAGTTTCCGGGCTTGATATCTATAAGGCAAACGAGGTAATCGTTTCAACGCTAAAAGAAAAGGGGCATCTTTTGCATCAAGAAAAGATTAGCCATAGCTATCCCCATTGCTGGAGGTGCAAAAAGCCTGTCATCTTTCGCGCGGAGTATCAATGGTTCATCTCTATGGAAGCAAAGGGGTTGAGACAAAAGGCTCTTGAAAGCTTAAAAGATGTCAAGTTTATTCCTCATTGGGGTAGAAACCGGTTGACTTCCATGCTTGAAGTAAGGCCGGATTGGTGCATATCGCGTCAGAGGGTTTGGGGTGTGCCCATCACCGTGTTCAAGTGTAGATCCTGCGGTGAGGTCTTAAATGACCTCTCCTACTACGAAAAGGTGCTAAAGGTCTTTGAGGAGAAGGGATGCGACCCATGGTTTGTTGAACCTCCAGAGAATCTTTTACCAGAAGGAACGGTCTGCCCAGCCTGCGGGGGCAAAGAGTTTGACAAGGAAAAAGATATCCTTGATGTTTGGTTTGACTCAGGCGTTTCCTTTGCCGGAGTGCTTGAAAAAAGAACGGAGCTTAGGTTTCCGGCAGACCTATACCTTGAGGGGTCTGACCAGCATAGGGGATGGTTTCAGAGCTCTCTAATATGTTCTGTTGGAACAAGGGGTGTTCCCCCCTACAAAGCCATCCTTACCCATGGGTTTGTCGTTGATGGTCAAGGAAGAAAGATGTCAAAGAGTCTTGGGAATGTGATCCATCCTCAGGACCTTATCAAAAAGTATGGGGCTGAGATTGTGAGGCTCTGGGTCTCGGCAGAGGACTATCGAGATGACATCAAAATCTCCCAAGAGATAATCGACAGGCTCGTAGAAACTTACCGAAAAATCAGGAACACCTGCAGGTTCCTCATCGGAAACCTTTACGACTTTGACCCCGCTAAAGATTTAGTCCCCTTTGAAAAGCTTCCGCCCTTTGAAAGGTACATCCTTCACAGGTTGTCGAGAATGATAGAGCGGGTAAAGAAGGCTTATGAGGATTTTGAGTTTCATATAGTGACTTATGAGCTACATCGATTTTGCGTGGTTGAGCTTTCTTCGCTCATCATCGACATAAACAGGGACTACCTCTACTGTGAAGCAAAGGATAGCGGAAAGAGAAGGGCAACTCAGACGGTTTTTTACTACGCATTAGATAGCCTGGTTAAGCTTATGGCACCCATCCTTTCTTTTACTGCGGAAGATATCTGGCAGAACCTTCCCTATCCAAAGAGAGAAGAGTCGGTATTTTTAGCAGACTTCCCAAATTATGCTTGGACCATTTCAAAGGAGGAAGAAGAACGCTGGGAGAAGTTTTTAGCCTTAAGGGAAGAGTTTTTAAAGGCTCTTGAGATAGCAAGGAAGGATAAAAAGATCATCGGAAACTCCCTTTCTGCAGAGTGTTATGTAGTTTGTCCGGAAGACTTAAAGGAATATCTTTCTGACAAGGGCTTCTGGGAATACTTCTTGATGATAGCAAGGTTTGAGGTTGGAGAAGGGTTTGAGGAGAGCTTTCCCGTTGAGTATAGGTCAGAGGAGTTTCCGGGTCTTATCATCTATGTCAAAGAAACCTCTTACGGAAAATGCGAGAGGTGTTGGCAGAGAAGGCCTGAAGTTGGAAGCTTACGAATAAAAGAGCTTTGCGCAAGATGCCTTGAAGTAGTCCAAAGCGAGCTCGGACTATGAGGAATTTTTACTTAGCAGCAAGCCTTGTCTTTATCCTTGATCGTTTGACTAAACATTTGGTCCTTTTAGCCGATTACCATAGGATAGAGCTTTTGCCTTTTTTGGCTTTGGTTAAGGTTTGTAATAGAGGGGTTGCTTTTGGGCTTTTTAGCTCAGCGGATGCGGCAAACCTTTTTTTTGCATTGGCAACAGCCCTTGCCCTGGTCGTGGTCCTGTATTTAAGCAGGCGTGTAGGGACCTTTGCTAAGCTTGGCTATGGTTTAATCTTTGGAGGGGGTCTTGCAAACCTCGTTGACAGGGTAGTGTTCGGAGGAGTTTTAGACTTTATCGACCTTCATGTGGGAGGACTGCACTGGCCAGCCTTTAACATTGCCGACCTTGCCATAACCATAGGGGTCATAGTCCTTCTTTTTGCTTACTCCAAAAAGAAGGCTTAAGGCATGTTTCTCAGGCTAATTCCTTATCGAACTTACGCAAGGCTTATCTTTTCTTATCGAGCAAGGGATTTGCTTGAGTTTTTCCCAACGATACTCAAAGATGTCTTCTTACCTCTTGATTCCAACCTCTTTCAAGTAGAAGGACGACTACAGAAGCTAAACGACCTTCTTTTTCAGTATAAAGAACATTTTAGCAGGGAGCTTGGGGGAGCCTCGCCCCCTTTTGCAATCTTGATTACTGAAAAAGAAAGGTCCCTTCCTTCGCTCGGGATGACAGGGGGAAGGCTCGAGATGACAGGGGGTATCAAAAAACCCTTAAGACCGGGGAAAGTCTACATAGAGGAGGGACTTGAAGATAAGGTTGAAGAAGAGTTAAAGGGAGTAAACCTTCATTTTCGGCTCGAAAAATGGGGTGAGCTTTTTGAGCTAAAGCTTCCCGCAACCTTCGAGCAAAAGCTTTACTTTCCCCTTAAAGATTTTTTCCTTGTCCCAAACGATAAAAGATGCTTTTTCTGCGGTTCATACCAGCATGCTACCTCAGATTGCCCTGGACTTAATGATAGAGAACCCCAGCAAACCTTTTACAGATTGCTAACCCTCTCACCTTGGACGATAGCAGATGAGCTAAGCAAAGCCATCTTTGAAGAAGAGAAGAGAGAAGCCTTAAACTATTTTTACACTCGGTACTTTTTCAACTTCCCAGCCTTCTTGAAGATGATCTTTTACCGCACGGGGGAAATAAACTCCTTTTCTCAAGTTCCTCTTCATCTTCCAACTCCGGTGAGGGGTGGTGGCCTTGGGCTTGGGCTTGAGGAGCTAATGGCGGGAAGAGTGGAAACAGCAGAGAAAAGATTTTCTGAGGTTGAAGAAGGGGACTTTAGGAGAGAGCTTGGCTTAGCCTTTGTGCAAATCTTGAAGGAAGATTTCCCGAAGGCTATCTACTTTGTAGAAAATGCCTTAAGCCTTGTTAACAATCCCTTTGTTCGTGGTTATTTGAATTATCTAAAAGGGGCTATCTACTTTCAACTTGGGGATAAGGGTTTAGCTGAAGAGAGCTTCAAAGAAGCTATGAAAGAGGATAGCACGAATTCCCCTTCCTTTTTCTTTTTAGGGCTAATTTCCTCTCTTGAGGAAGAGCCTTTAGATAAGCTTAGCCCCTACTTTCATCATCCTTATACTCTTTATCTTTCTTACCTTGAACCTTTGTTCCTAAGGGTTGAGAAAGAGCTTGAGGAACTACTTGACAAAGTCTACCTAAGCTACAAGGAAGAAGCTTTAACAAGGCTAAAGGAGGCTGAGGATAGGTATCATGCTTTAAAAGAGGTGATGTCTGATGAGACTTCCCAAAGTTATCTTGAGAGGTTAAAAAAGCTCTCTCAAGATATCAATCAAGGCGGGCTTGCCCTCGTTGATTCCGCAAGTAAACAGGTTCTTGAGCTTACCCTTGAGCTTAACGGCTATGTGTTTTCTCGTATAAAAAAACTAAAGCAGGAGTTTGAACCCCTTAGATTTACTTTTCGAAAGCTTTCTGAATTTTGGACTATCTACCCCTACAAGACGGAAGATGCCTTCTTTGGTCAAAGCTTAAAAAAGGCTGAAGGATTAATTTTAAGGATAGATAGGAGGCTAAAACGGTCTGAACCAAGCAAGGAGTTAAAATTCCTCGAAAGCGAGTTTAAACAACTGAAGACTATTCTTGAAAATCTACAGAGGGCTAAGCCAGAACTTGAGAGGAAGTGGGAATTCCGGAAGAGGCTCTACAGCTTCATAAAGAAGTTTAGCCTAGCCGAAGGTCTAAACCTAATTTTTCATGTAGCTCTTCTTTTTCTTCCTGAGGTTGAAACAAGCTGGTTCCCCTCTCTTGGGAGCTTTGTTGGAAGCTCTCTTTTCATCCTTGTTCTCGTCCTCATTAGCGTCCTTTTCATAGAAAAGAAGGGCTAAGCTAAATGAGAAGGTTCAAAGCCCTTTGGGTCAACGCGAAAGATATACCCTATAGGGGCTTCTCTTTAGAGCCAGAGAGAGTATTAAAGCTTGAGCCGTCCGAGGCATCCGCTGAAAATGTCCAAGAGTTTTTCCTTGAGCTTTCTTCGAACCTTAAGGCTAACTACTACGCCATAGGGTTCATCGCCTATGAACTTGGCTATCTTTTGGAAGAACGCTTAATCCCCTTTTATCAACCCCCATCCCTCACTTCGCTCGGGACGGCGTCTTGTCCTTTAGCCTTTTTCTACCTTGGGAAGAGCATAGAGCCCTTTGAGCTTTACCCTGAACCTGAAGATAAAGAAAAAATTAAAATTTATGACGAAAGGCTAAACATCTCACCGGATGACTATAAAAGGGCTATACATAAGATAAAAGAATACATAGCCCTTGGACACACCTATCAGGTTAACTTTACCTGTAAGCTCCTTTTCAATTTTTCAGGCTCCCCTTTTGAGCTCTTTAAGGCTTTGCTTTTTTCTCAAAGATGTGAGTATGCCTGCTATCTTGAGGGAGAGGATTTCGTGGTCTTGTCTTTATCTCCTGAGCTTTTTCTTGAAAAACGAGGAAATTGCCTTATTAGCTCGCCTATGAAAGGCACCGCTAAAAGGGCTCCTCTTCTTTCCCTTGATGAGAAAGAAAAAACAAGGCTTCGTGAAAGCATAAAGACCCGAGCAGAAAATTTGATGATCTTAGACCTTTTAAGGAACGATTTAGGAAAAATTTCAGCCTTTGGGTCGGTTAAGGTTGATGAATATTTAAAAGTCAAAACCTATCCAACGCTCCATCAGATGGTTTCAACTGTCGAAGGTCAGCTTGAAAAGACTGACCTTTATTCCATTATCTTGAGCCTTTTCCCCTGCGGGTCGGTGACCGGTGCCCCAAAGATAAGGACTATGGAGATCATAAGAGAGCTTGAGGTTGAGCCACGAGGCGTGTATACTGGTGCTGTTGGCTTTATCAAACCATCGGGTGATTTTATCTTCAATGTAGCTATAAGAACGGCCTATCTTCAAAGAAAAGCTCAAGACTACGCTTGCGAGCTTGGTATTGGGTCAGGCATTGTTTGGGATAGTGATCCTGATGCAGAGTATAAAGAAACCCTCCTTAAGGCTAAATTCTTAACCAACCCTATCCCTTATTTTTTTCTTATCGAAACCTTTGCCATTCCTTCCGATGAAGAAACCCTAAGGCTCCACTTTGAAAGACTGCAAAGCTCAGCTTCCTACTTCAATTTTCCCTTTAGGTTTAAAGATTTTTCTGATTTCTTGAATTTTTTAAAAAAGGAAATCGGTCTTTCGTCCTTACATCAAGCAAGCGAGAAAAAAAGGGTTAGGCTAATCCTTAAACCAGAGGGCATCCTATTCCTTGAGGTTCATCCCTTTGAGCCTTGGGAAGAACCTATCCGAGTTGCTTTCAAAAGAAGAAAGACTCCGGCAAACCTTTTTCATTTTCATAAAACAAGCTTGCGGGAAGAGTATGAAAGAGAGAGAAAGTGGGCTTTAGAAAATGGATGGACTGAGGTCATATTTTACAACGATAAAGAAGAGATCCTTGAAGGGACGATCTCTAACTTTTTTGCCAAAATGGGCGAAATTTTTTATACTCCATCCTTAGAACTTGGCATACTCCCTGGCATTCTTAGAAGGAAGTTATTAGATTCTAAGCTTGCTAAGGAAGGGGAAATCAAACTTTCTCAGCTCACAGAGTTTGGCTCTCTTTACATTGGAAACTCCTCCCGAGGGCTTGGTAAAATAAAAGAGTGGGTTATACTTTAAAATTTAACCGACCCGACCGAGGGGTCTTTCAAAAAAGTATGTAGGAGGTAGGCATGAGCGGTAAAACTTATAAGATTGCTGTCATCCCTGGTGATGGAACTGGTCCAGAGGTGATCAGGGAAGGGGTTAAAGTTTTGCAAGCAGTTGGTGAACGCTTTAACATCAACTTTCAGTTTAACTACTTTGATTGGGGAGGGGAAAGGTATCTTAGGACCGGAGAGACCATTCCTGAGGGTGGAATTGAAGAGTTAAAAAAACATGATGCCATCTACCTTGGAGCCATCGGGCATCCGGATGTCAAGCCAGGTATCCTTGAGAAGGAAATACTACTTCGCATCCGTTTTGAGCTTGACCAGTATGTTAACCTTAGACCCGTTAAACTTTATCCAGGGGTTTGGACGCCCATCAAGGATAAGGGACCTGAGGATATAGACTTTGTAGTTGTAAGGGAAAACACCGAAGGGCTTTATGCAGGAGGGGGCGGATTTTTGAGAAAAGGCACACCGCATGAAGTTGCCATTCAGGAATCCATCAACACAAGGTTTGGCGTTGAGCGCTGCATCAGGTTTGCCTTTGAATACTGCAGGAAGAGAAACAAGAAGAAAAAGTTGACCTTAGTCGGTAAGACAAACGTCCTTACCTATGCTTGGGACCTTTGGTGGAGAGTCTTTCAGGAGGTAGGCGAGGAGTATCCGGACATAGAAAAGGATTATGCCCATGTTGATGCCACCTGCATGTGGTTTGTTAAAAACCCCGAATGGTTTGATGTCATCGTTACAGACAACATGTTTGGTGACATCATTACCGACCTTGGAGCTATGATCCAAGGTGGTATGGGCATCGCAGCAGGCGGGAACATCAATCCGCAAGGAGTTTCCATGTTTGAGCCCATAGGGGGTTCAGCACCAAAGTACACCGGCAAAAATGTGATCAATCCCCTTGCCGCAATCTGCGCAGGCATGATGATGTTAGAATGGCTTGGAGAAAAGGAGGCGGCAGAGGCTATTGAAAAGGCCGTAATCAAGGTCTGTCGTGACCACTTGAAGAGCTTATCAGCTGGTAAGATGGGCTACACCACCCAAGAGGTGGGAGACTTGGTTGCCAAGTATGCCAAGGAAGGCGTTGAGCTATGAAGCTTAGCATCATCGGAGCCGGAGCTGTTGGGACAAGTTGCGCCCAATGGGCGGTTGTTAAAGAGGTTGCAGAAGAAATAGTCCTCATAGACATTGTGCCTGGGCTCGCAAAGGGGAAGGCTTTAGACCTGGCTCATAGCCTTCCCCTTCTTTCTCGTTCCATAAAAGTCGAGGGGACGGAAGACTTTTCAGCACTTTCAGGAAGCGATGTGGTGATCATCACCGCAGGGAAGCCAAGAACCCCTGGGATGAGCCGAGAAGAGCTCTTAAAGATAAACGCCGACATCGTTAAGTCCTGCGCTGAAAATGTTAAACGCTACGCACCGGATAGCATCGTGATAGTGGTATCAAACCCCCTTGACGCCATGGTGTATGTGGCTTACAAGGTAACGGGTTTCTCGAGGGAAAGGGTTATAGGAATGGCTGGTGTGCTTGATTCTGCTCGTTATCGGTATTTCATTGCTGAAGCCTTAGGGGTAAGCCCTGCTGATGTTTCTGCGCTTGTGCTTGGCATCCATGGCGACCATATGGTGCCCCTTGTGCGGCTTGCTAATGTCGCTGGGGTGCCCATAACTCAACTTCTTTCTCAAGAAAAGGTCGAAGAAATAGTAAAAAGGACGAAGTATGGAGGCGGCGAGATCGTAAACCTTCTTAAGACTGGGAGCGCCTTTATCACCCCAGGGTTAGCCACGATTGAGATGGCTGAATCTATACTTAAAGATGCAAAAAGGGTGTTGACTTGCTCAGTACTTTTGCAAGGTGAATACGGCATTTCTGGCGTTTTTCTTGGCGTCCCTGTAATCCTTGGACGGAAGGGAGTAGAAAGGATTCTTGAGTTTGACCTTCTACCAGAAGAGAGAGAAGCTTTGCTAGCCGGAGCCAAAGTCTGCGAAGCCCTAATCTCTCAGCTTGAACTTTAGAAGTTTTAGGGATGTATAATAATAGATAAGGGCTAATTTAGATGAAATTGTTGTATAGTGTGATTAATGGAATGAAATGAGAAAATACCTTGATTTTAATGTTTTAATAAATGGAAAAAATCGTTGAAGAAGCTAAAAAAGTAATCCCTTCAGTCGACGAAATTATAAATTCTACATGGGAAAGGTTAAATTTAGAAAAAGAATTAGTTATCAATAAATTTGGCGAAATACTTATTAAATTTGATGAATTTGCTACTAATCTATTTAAAGAGTATGAAAGGAAATCTTTAGAAAAACTTGCTAAACTTTGGATTGAAAAACAAAAAGGAGAACTTAAATCAAAATTAGAAAAATTATTAAAAGATGAGGATTTTGTTGGAAAATTAAGTAAAATGTTCGTTGACTTTGCTTTATTAGTTCAGCAATTAGAAAAGGATTTAGGTAATATGAGAAAGGCTCGTGGTGGCAGAACTTTTGAAAAGGTTGTAGAAAAACTTCTTAATTTTATAGATATTAAATGTGAGATACCTAAAGGTAAAATAAAAAAGAAATTGAGAAGAATTGATATAGTAATTCCATCAGGAAAAGTTGCAATAGAAAACACCTGATAAAGCTATTTTTATAACCTGTAAGAGAACCTTAAGAGAGAGATGGAAACAAGAAGTTCCAGCAGTAGGACCTAATCAAAGGGTTTATCTTCTAACGATTGATAATGAACTCTCTGAAACTAAAGCTAAAGAAATTAAAAAATTAGGATTAATTGTTTATATTAAAGATAAATTAAAAGATGAAAAATTTAAAGATTTACCATGGGTAAGAAAGCTTTCAGACTTTCCTAAGGATATAAATTTATGAAACTCCTTAAATTATTTGCAGAAAAGGAAGCAAATTTAGAAATTAATAATATATACAAACGTCAAAGAGAAGAAAGTCTTGATTTTAAAGGTATCCCGGCAAGTTCAGGTATTTATGGAATTCATCCTTATCCAGCTATGTTTCATTTTATGGTTGTAAGAAAGTTTATTAAAGAATTAACTAAAGAAGGAGCTTTTATACTTGATCCATTTTGTGGTTCAGGAGTGTCAGCAGTAGAAGCCTTGAAAAATAATAGAAACTACATTGGCTTCGATATAAATCCCTTAGCTATACTTATTACAAAGGTTAGAACAACTCCGATTGCGATAGAGAGCCTTTTAAATGTTCTTGATAATATTTTAAAAATGCCTGCACAAAATTATGAAATTCCATATTTTGATAATATTTATTATTGGTTTGAAGAAAGTGTAATTGAAGAATTAGCCAAATTAAGAGCTAAAATTTTTAAAATTGACGATATCAAAATTCAAAATTTTTTTAAAGTTGTATTTTCAGAAACAGTCAGAAAAGTCTCAAATACAGACCCTAATGAATTTAAGTTGATTAAAAGAAGAATAAATAAACAGCTTGATGTGAAAAAAATTTTTACAGAGATAGCAAAAAGAAATATATCATGTTTACTTGATATTTCGAATTTAAATACAAAATCAGAGATTTTTATTGAACAAAAAAATGTTCTTGATGGATTGCCTATTGAAGATGAAAGTATTGATCTTGTAATTACTTCACCACCTTACGGCGATTCAAAAACTACAGTCGCTTATGATCAATTTTCTAAATTGTCATTAAAATGGTTAGGACTGTATGATAATTTTGAAAAATCTCAATTAGGTTATAAATTGAAAAACCTTGATTTAGATTTACCTTCTGAAGAATTATATAAATGTCTCTATGAAATCGAAAAAAAAGATAAAAAAAGAGCAAAAGAAATTTATTCTTTCTATTATGATCTTTATTTAGCTACAAAACAAATATCCAAAAAAGTAAAAACTGGAGGACATGTAATCTTTGTGGTTGGTAATAGGACGGTTAAAGGTATTGAGTTAGCAACTGATAAAATTTGTGCCGACTTTTTTAAACAATACGGTTTTATTCATGAAATAACTTTAGTTCGCCAGATATCAAATAAAAGAATGCCAATTCAAACTTCACCAACAAATATTAAAGGACAAAAAGCTTCTACTATGAAATATGAATATATAGTTATTCTTAAAAAAATTTAAAAACAATGAGCTTTAATAGGTAGTGTCTCATTAACGATATAAA
>WYEG01000008.1 GCA_009903935.1 Caldimicrobium sp.
TTAACACATACCTGACATCAAACTTTGGGGCTACCCCAAGCATGATGTCTACATTAGCTAAGCCAAGGTCAGCATCAAATATTATCACCTTCTTGTTTAGCTCTGCTAATAGGCAAGCAAGGTTTATCACAAAGCTTGTCTTGCCAACGCCTCCTTTACCGCTTGATACGGCAATGCTAAGCATGTTATCCTCCTTTTTCTAAATTTTGTTCATTCCTCGGAGCATGAAATTAACTAAATCTTGCGGCTCAACCTTTATAAGGTCTTCAGGCACCCTTTCTCCAGTCGAAAAATAAGAAACGGGCGGTATATCCTCATCAAGAAGCCAAAAAAGTGGTGCTCCTCTCTTTACCTTATCAACAAAGGTCAATGCCAACTCGCTTATTGGGAGGTCTCTTATCCTCTGCCAAAGCTCCAAATGGTGCTGAAAGTCTTCCGTCGCCTTAACCACCAAGCAAAACCTTAACTCTCTAAGCATCCTTGTTATCTCAACCAAATCCTCCGGCATAAACTTTTTCCCAAGCCCCGGCGTATCAACCAAAACATAATCAAAGTCCTCCTTCAGGCTTGGGGAACGATTTATCAACTCATCCCAATCTGTCCAGAGGCAGGGAATTTCAAGAAATTGGGACATCCTTTGGAACTGTTCCTTGCCCCCTATTTTGTAGTTATCAACGCTAACTATCAAAACCTTACCCCTTCCCTCCTTTTTAAGCTTAAAGGCTATCTTAAAAAGGATGGTAGTTTTTCCGCATCCTGGCTCTCCGATAAAAACCCTAAACCTTTCTTCCAAAGGAACTCCCTTCCTCTTGCAGCCTTCATTTACAAAATCAACCAAGCTTTTATCCTCAGCTAAAATCTTATCAACCATAAATGGTGGAATACAAAGCCGTAGGAGCTCTATCTCCTTTTTTAGCCTTAGCTGCGGTGTAGAGAGCGCTTTGACCATCTCTTTTATTTCTTGGAGTTCTAAAAAAAGCTTCTTATCTATTGCCGTAAAAGGTAAGAAGTCGCCTTTTTCTCCCGTATTTTCTTTTGGGTTTGAGGGTTCGGGGGATTTTGGAAGTTCTGGCTCATCGATCGCGGCAATTACCTCATAGAACTCCACCCCGTTATCAAGCACCTTCTCAGAATCCATAATGACGGCATTCTCCCCAAGCTCTTCTTTTACCTTTCTTAGGGCATCTATCATGGACTTACCACGAATTCGCTTTATCCTCATGGTTATTCTCTCGTAAGTCTTATTACTTCAAGAATTTCCACATTAATCTCCGGTGGAACCTCGGCTTGAGAAATTACCGGAACATAAGCTAAGCTTCTCTCTATCAGCCTTCTCAAATGCCTTCGAACAAGCGGACCACATAGAACAACAGGAATTATCCCCCTCTGCCCCGCCCTTTCTACGGCCTGAGTAATGGCAGCTACAATCTTTGCCCCAATCTTCGGGTCGATCATGAGAAATGTCCCTTGCTCTGTCCGCTGTAAGCTCTTCTTTAAAATCTCTTCAACATCTTCTCCGATTAAAAGGCTTGGAAGCCTTCCTTCCTGAAGGTAGGGCTTAACGACCATCCTTCCAAGCCTTTGCCTGACATACTCTGTCAAAACATCAGGGTCCTTGATGTTTGCCCCGTAGTCGCTCAAGGTTTCAAAGATGGTTATAGTATCCTTAAGAGGGATGCCCTCCCGTAGTAGATTCTGCAAAACTTTTTGAATGGTAGTTATGCTAAGGACATTCAAGGTCTCCTCAACGAGCCTTGGATAATACTTCCTCAAGCCGTCAACTATCTTCTGCACCTCCTGCTTGGTTAAGATTTCATCGGCATACTTCTTTATCACTTCGGAGAGATGGGTAGTGATGACCGTGCTTAAGCTCACCACCGTAAATCCAGAGACTTCAGCCTCTTCTCTTTGGTTTTCGGTTATAAAGTAAGCCTTCATTCCAAAAGCTGGGTCGGTGGTTGGGATGGCGCCTTGCGGGGGTGGAACCGCTGGGTCAGAAGGTATGGCAAGGAGGTAGTTCGGGATAAGCTCAGCCTTAGCAACCTCTACTCCTTTAATCAGAATCTGGTATTCGTTAGGCTTAAGCATGAGGTTATCCCGAACATGAACTGCAGGTATCATGATACCAAGCTCGTTTGCAAGCTGTCTTCTTAAGGCTTTAATTCTTTCTAATAGGTCTCCCCCAAGGCTTTCATCGGCTAAGTAGATGAGCCCATACCCAAGTTCAACGGCTAAAAGCTCAACGGGACGAATTTCTTCAACCTCTGATGGGGGCGCTTCTACCTTTTCTTCCTTTACCTCTTCTACCTCAGCAGAGATGGCCTTATAAGCGAAATAACCAAGAGCTAAGAAAACCAGGCCTAAGGAGAAAAGCGGCAAAAAGGGCACACCGGGGACAAGACCAATCAAAATAAGGGATAGTCCGGTTAAGAAAAAAACAACAGGCTTTTTGGCAAACTGCTTTGCTATGTCTTTCGTCATGCCAGACTCAGAGGCAGCTCTACTGATCAAAATTCCTGCCGAGGTTGAAACGATGAGAGCTGGTATCTGGGAAACTAAACCATCACCGATGGTTAGAATAGTGTAGGTTTTGGCTGAGGTTGCAAGGTCAAGCCCTTTTTGAAGGGTCCCAATAAGCACGCCTCCGATGATGTTTACAAAGGTTATGATGAAACCGGCTATGGCTTCTCCGCGGATAAACTTTGAAGCACCGTCCATTGCCCCATAAAATTCAGCCTCCATAGCTATCTCAGCCCTTCTTCTCTTAGCCTCTGCCTCATCGATAAGCCCGGCGTTAAGGTCAGCATCGATAGCCATCTGCTTTCCGGGCATGGCATCGAGGGTAAACCTTGCCGCAACCTCTGCGATCCTTCCAGCACCTTTGGTAATGACCACAAAGTTTATTAAAACAAGGATCAAGAAGACGATAAAACCTACGATGTAGTTCCCACCAACGACAAACTCTCCAAAGCTCTTGATGAGGTATCCTGCCGCATCCGTTCCTTCATGACCCCGAAGAAGAATAACCCTGGTTGTAGCCACATTCATGGCAAGCCTAAAGAGGGTTGTGATGAGCAACAATGATGGAAAGGCCGTAAAATCAAGGGATCTGTTTACCTGCATGGACATCACTAAAATCAAAAGGGCAACTGAAATGTTTAACGCCAAGGCAAGGTCAATGAGATGCTTAGGAAGAGGAAAGATTATCAGCCCTAAGAAAAGGAGGATGCCTACTATGGCTGTCAAATTGTAGACATCAAAGGTTGTTCGTAGGTTTTGTGCTTTATCCATAATCTTATTCTCTTAAAAGCCTCTTCTTTTTTCCCTAAGCTTGTATATAACCGCTAAAATCTTAGCCACCGCTTCGTAAAGCTCTTGAGGTATGTAATCACCTACCTTTGTTTTATAATACAAAAGGCGTGCCAAAGGCGGGTCCTCGAAGATGGGAACATTGTTTTCCTTGGCAATCTCTTTTATCTTCTGGGCTAAGTGGTCTACGCCCTTTGCGACAACCTGCGGGGCTGGCATCTCGCCCATCTCATACCTTAAAGCCACGGCAAAATGCTCAGGGTTTGTTATTACCACATCAGCCTTTGGAACCTCAGCAAGCATCCTGCGCCTTGCAACCTCCCTTTGCTTTTGCCGGATGCGAGCCCTAACAAAGGGGTCACCTTCGGTCTGCTTCAACTCCTCTTTAAGCTCTTCCCTTGTCATCCTAAGCTTTCTCTCAACCTCCCACCAGTTGTAAAACCAATCAAGAAGGGAAAGAAGAAAGAGAATAAAAAGAATTTTAATGATTAAAACCTTTGTCAGATGAACCATCGATGCTGTCAAATATCCGACAGGCATACCAAGAAGGTTAAGAATACCTTTTACTTCATCCTTGATGATAAAATAGGAAACGAGGGTAATGATAGCAAGCTTAACCAGGGATTTTATCAGCTCAAAAAGGGAGGTCAGAGAAAAGAGCCTTTTAAAGCCTTCAATGGGGTTTATCCGGTCAAACTTAAGACCTATAGCCTCAACAGCCCAAACCCCGCCCCCTGTCTGCAAAAGATAAACAATAAGCACGCTAAGTGTTAGAAGGACAAAAAGAGGCAAAAGAAACTTCAAAAGGCTAAAGGAGAAAAACTTAAAAAGGTAAAGGGTTGAGGGGAGGTCTAGAGAAAGATTAAAGCTCGTGAAGGAATAGCCAAACATGAGGTAGATTTGAGAAAGAAACAGGCTACCCAGGAGAAGAAGGGAGGAGGTTCCGGCAAAAAGCACGGCAACGGAGCTTAGCTCCCGGCTTTTAGCAACCTGTCCCCGTTTGCGAGCCTCTTCTCGCCTTCGAGGCGTTGCCTCTTCTGTTCGTTCCTGTAGCGTTTCTTCTGGCATACTCTACACCCTTTATTGCCCAGCCTTTAACAGGTATAGAGTAAAGCTTTTAAAGGCTGAAAGCTGCGTGGTTAAAACCTTGGGCAAAAATAGGAGCATAAGCCCAAAAATTAAAAGACCAAGCCCTAAGGTTAAAGGGAAGCTAACAAACATTACATTCATCTGAGGAATAAATCGACCAACTATAGCAAGAACAACATATACTAAAAGCATAAACAAAAGCATAGGACCAAGGACTCGAAGGCTTAAGTCAAAGATAAGACCGCTCTTTTTAAGAATATGGGAGAGTAAGTCCTGTTTAAACAAAAAAAGACCTGGGGGTAAATAATCAAAGGAGTAAACAACAAAAGTTAAAAGATGATGATGAAAGTCTAAAGTAAAGAAAAAAAGAAGAAAGAGCAAGAAAAGAAATTCAGAAAGAATAGGAATACTAATTCCGCTAATAGGGTCAATGGTCTGGGAGATACCAAAACCCATCTGCAAACCAACCATCTCTCCCCCTACCTGTATTCCAGCAAGGATAAACCTTAGAAAAAGAGAAAGAAGAAAAAAGATTAGAAAATCAGAAAGAAGGAGAAAAAATAATACGAGAGGAGAATCGGGAAAAGGTATATTAAGTTTTATCACTGGTGCAAGGGCTAAGGATAGAACTAAACTTAAAGCCACTTTAACTCTTGCTGGTAAATAGGCTGTGGTAAAAAGGGGAAAGATAAAAAATAGTAGGGTAAAGCGTTCTAAAAGAAAGAGAAAGGCAATAAAATAGTTCTGCAGATAGTTTAAAATTTCTTGTGCCATAGTTTAATCATTTTATAAAGCCAGGTATGTTTAAAATTAACTGAGAAGTAAAATCTGTTAGTTTTTTTAACATCCAAGGGAGGGTAAAGAAGAAAACAAGTATCATGGCAAGGATCTTAGGGACAAAGGTTAAGGTCATCTCCTGTATCTGAGTTACCGCTTGAAAGATGCTTATCCCAAGACCAATGATCAAGGCGGTGGTCAAAAGTGGTAAAGACAAAAGAAGGGTAATCTTTACAGCCTCTTTAGCAAGACCAATAATCATGGCATCAGTCATCTTTTTACCTCCTTAATGAAAGCTTTTGACTAAAGAAAAGATAAGTAAATTCCAACCATCAACCAAGACAAAAAGAAGGAGCTTAAGAGGAAGGCTTAGCATCATAGGAGGTAGCATGAGTATACCCATAGAAATCAAAACTGTTGACACAACTAAATCGATAACCAAAAAGGGTATGTATAGAAGGAACCCAATCTGAAAGGCTGTCTTTAGTTCGCTTATCATAAAAGCTGGGATAAGCGTAAGCAAGGAGACATCCTCTGGAGTTGCTGGTCTTGGCTCACCCCTAAGCTTTACAAAGAGGGCTAAATCCTTTTCCCGGGTATTTTTAAGCATAAAAGCTTTAAAAGGAGCGGAAACCTTTTCAAAAAGCGTCTTCTCATCGATTTTCTTTTCCATATAAGGTTTAATTCCTTCATCGTAAGCCTTCATAAAGACAGGAGCCATGATAAAGAAGGTCAAAAACAGGGCTAAGGAGATTAAAACCTGGTTTGGAGGGGTAGCCTGAAGACCAAGAGCGTGTCTCAAGATAGAGAAGACTACGATAAGCCTGGTGAAGGAGGTAAGCATAAGAAGAAGGGCGGGCGCTATAGAAAGGACTGTCAAAAGAAAGAGTATCTGTAGAAAAACTGACAACTGCTGAGGGTTCGAAGCCTGCTCTATCCCAATCTTAAGCGTTGGGATGGCTATGGCTACCAGTTGAACCATCCTTCAACTCCGTCAAAAGTGTTAGTCCCTTGTCGGTCAATCCAAGCAGGTAGCGTTTACCTTCTACTTCTATTAGCAATAGCTGTGCCTTAAAGCTAATAGGCTTTACCTCAAGCACCTTAATGCGATGGCTAAGAAGACCTCTAAGCTGATATTTCCTGTAGAAGTGCGCCATAACTGGCAAAAGGCTAAGAATAAGAAGGATTACTCCTAAACCTTGCAGATACTGTATCCACTCCATCTTAGCTCCCCAGCTTCTTAACCCTATCTTGAGCGCTGATTATTTCCGTAACCCTGACCCCAAACCTATCGTTTACGACAACCACCTCACCCTTAGCCATAAGCTTCCCGTTGACATAGATGTCAACAGGCTCACCGGCGATCCTCTCAAGCTCGATGATAGAGCCTTGGGTGAGCTTAAGCAGGTCTTTGATCAGCATCTTCGTCCTTCCGATTTCGACAGAAACTTCTAAGGGAAGGTCAAGGATAAAGTCTAACTCTTGAGGAGCCTCAGCCCCCCGTGTGGGGCTTAGTTCTTTAAAGGTCATCGGTTGGGAGGATGGCGTTGGCTTAGTTTCAATGACTTCTTTCTTAGCCTCTGACTGACCAGACTTTTCTTCCCCTTCGCTTTGAGCTTGAGCAGATTCCTTCAAAGCCTCTTCCCACATTTTCATTAAATCTTCAGGGTTTACCTCCTCTTCTTGAGTTTCTTTTTTGATTTCCTCATCAGCCATCACATCTCCTCCTCTTTTTCTGGGATTATGAAGCTTTCTATCTGTAAGGCTAAATGATCTCGATATATACCCATTTTGGCTAAGTATTTTGGCACGCCTTCTACCAACACCTCAACGGGTTCATCAGCCTTTTTGTTCAAAACTATGACATCTCCTGGCTCAAGGTTTATCAAATCCCGCACGGTGATCTGTGAATGCCCGAGCATTCCCTTTACCTCTACCTCACTGTTAAAAACCAGTCGCTCGATAGCTCTCCGCCACTTAGGGTCGATAACCTCTTCAAGCTGATAAGGAGAGTAGAGCTTATCCTTTATGGGCTGAAGGGTGGTTAAAGAATAACAAAAGAGAATTTTTCCGCTTAGGGCTTCAAGCTCAACATTAAAGCCTGCTACAACCACCGTCTCCTCAGGCTGCATAACCCGGGCAAACTGAGGGTTTACCTCGCTCCGGACATACTTTATTTTGATGGGATAGATGTTTCTCCAAGCCTTCTCGCATTCAGCAAAAATTATATCAACCACCCTTTTAATAAGGCGCTGTTCAATAGGGGTAAACTCCCGCCCTTCAACCTTGATAGTCTTCTTTTCGCCACCCCCAAGAAACCTTTCAACGAAAACAAAAACAAGCGGGGCATCGATGATGAGTAAACCATGCCCCTTCAAAGGCTCTGGTTTGAAGATATGAATGGAAGTAGGAACGGGTATCTTATTAAGAAAATCTTTAAACCTTTCTAATTGAGTTGGGAGGGCGCTTAGTTCGACCATCTCCCTGACCAAAGTAGAAAAACTCATACGAAGAGACCTGATGAGGTAGTCATTAATAACATCAAACCCAGGGAGCTTAAGCTTTGTGGAGATGGAATAATCTTTAAAATTAAATGGTTTGACATTTTCTTCTGATGGCTTCTCGGGAGTGGTATCGATCTTTCCTTCGGCTAACCCGGATAAAAGCGCATCAATTTCTTCCTGAGATAAAACCTTATCCATGTAGCCTCACTCCACTATGTATTGAGTTATGTAGACATTTGTCACTACATCTTCACCAAAAATTTCCTTACACTTAGCTAAAATCTCCTTTTTAATCTTTTCTTTAGCCTCAGGCACGATCACCTCTTCAACTGTTTTACCGCTTAAAATAGCTATGATGGCATCTTTAAGCTTCGCCTCCTGCTTTTTGACCTCTTCTTCTGCCTTCTTATCGCCAACCTCAAGGCTAAGCCTCACCTGAAGATACCTTTTACCTGAGGGGTCAAAAAGGTTCACAACAATAGGCTCCATATCGACCATCACGACCTGTTCAGCCTTCTTAGCCTTCTTCTTACCTTTCTCATCTTCACCCTTTTTAGATGATAAAAACAGAAAAGCCCCAGCCCCGATACCAATCACTAAAAAGGCTATCAAAATGAGTAAGATCAACTTTTTACCCTTCTTTGGTTGAGCCTGACCTTCCTCTTTTACCTCTTCAGCCATCCCTCTTACCTCCAAGGAGTTTTTTAAAATTCAATTCAAATTTTATGCCAATTATGCCGAGCGACCTCCCTTCCCCCATATCACCCCGAGCCCTTTTTGTCACCCCGAGGCGCAAGCCGAGGGGTCTCCTCATGAAGCGTCATCCCGAACGAAGTGAGGGATCCCTCGGCACTGGCGTGCCTCGGGAGGACAGGGATGGGCTGTCGTCCCGAGCGCCAGCGAGGGGTGCCCAATGCTCCCTTTTGTCACCCCGAGGCGCAAGCCGAGGGGTCTCCAATTGTGAAAGAGGAGATTTCTCGCTTCGCTCGAAATGACAAGGTGAGGCTTCGCTCGAAATGACAAGATAAGGCTACGCTCGAAATGACAAGGTGAGGCTTCGCTCGAAATGAATGAAAAGAGCTGGCCCCCGAGCGGTCTTTTTTTGTCGCCCCGAGCGCCAGCGAGGGGTCCCTCGGCGCTTGCGCGCCTCGGAATGACACCCCGAGACGCCGTCCCGAACGAAGTGAGGAGGGACGCCGTCCCGAGCAAAGCGAGGGATGCCTCGCTATCGCGAGGCATGACAGGCTTAGCTATCACCCCGACCGAGGCAATCTATCCCCTGACGCCTTAATGTTAATTTTTTGACAGATTGACCTTCAAGACCTAACCTTCTTCTTCGGTAGGGGAACATATTCGACGGTTGGAACAGACTTAACAGGCTGAGGGAAAAGCTTCATCAGCTGGTAGATTTCCGAAGGCATGTTGTTGCTAACAGGTAGTCCAAGGTTTTTTGCCTCTTCATAGGTTATTGGATGGTCATGGGTAAAGTATCCTTGAGACAAAAGCTCAGAGATCTCCTCTATTTTGTCGTCCGGATACCTTCCTTCTAAGATAATCTTTAAATGTTTTTTCATCTGCTTTAAAGCCATTTCCGCTACATCAGCAAGGATTAGCGTTTGGTCTTCAATCTTTTCGATGGGTTTCCGATGGGTTAGGCGAAGAATTGAAGCCGCTGGCATACCGTTTAACTGAGGGTCAACAGGTCCAAGCACCGCATGTTCTCCCATTACAATCTCATCGCAGGCAAGGGTGATGAGGGTCCCTCCACTCATGGCATAGTAGGGCACAAAGGCTGTGGTTTTGGCTGGATGTTTTTTTATGGCCATGGCTATCTGTAGGGCAGCAAGCACCAACCCACCCGGAGTATGAAGAATGATATCAATGGGAACATCCTTATCCGTCATGTTGATGGCGCTAATCACGGCTTCCGAATCGTTAATATCGATGTAGCGCATGATGGGAAGCCCAAAAAAACTCACCGTCTCCTGTCGATGAACAAGGAGAATGACCCTTGAACCACGAGCCGCCTCGATCCTTTCTATCATCTTTTGTCTGGCAATCTCTAAAAACTTTTGCCGCATGATAGGCTGCATAGCAAGCAAGAATAAAAATATCCAAAAGAATTCAAACCCCATGTTTACCTCCCTTTGTCTATATCAAAAAAGGAGCCAAACAAAAAGTATTCATCAGGATGATATCGACATCTCCTACGGCAAAAGATTTTAAAAGCGACCAAACCAAAGGCAAAACCACCAAGATGGGCAAACCAGGCAACTCCGCTAAAGCTATCAGGCAAAACCAAGGAAAAAAGCCCGTTGTAGAATTGCATCAAAAACCAGAGCCCAAGATACAAAAAAGCTGGCACCTCAAAAAAGAGGGGCACAAAAATTATAGGGACAAGAACAAGGATCCTAGCCAGGGGGAACATCAAAAAGTATGCGCCAAGCACCCCTGAGATAGCCCCACTTGCCCCAACCACAGGAACAACTGACCCCGCATAAACAAGCGAATGCATAAAAACCGCTGCCAATCCACAGGTAAAATAAAAAATCAAATACCTTAGCGGTCCCATCCTATCCTCAACATTGTCGCCAAAGATCCAAAGGGTCCAAAGATTACCGATTAGATGAAGCCAACCACCGTGGATGAACATATGGGTAAAAAGGGTAGCATATTTTTGCCAGGATGGCTCACCTACGAGGACTGAAAAATAATCGTCAAAAAATCGAGCAGGCACAAAGCCCCAGGTGTGGAAAAAGGCTTCTCTTGCCTTCTCTGGCAAACTAAGCTCATACAAGAAAACTAAGATGTTGGCAAGGATTAGAAGCCAGGTGACAACTGGAGGGTTTCTCCTTGGGTTTATATCCTGAAGGGGTATCATCCAAGCTCCCCGATGAGGATCCCCCTAACCCTCTTTCTCGTCTCCTCGCTCCGAGAAATTAGGTCAGAAAGGGGCTTTTCCTCCCTTGGGATTAAACCAAACTCTTTTTTATCTTCCTTTACCTTAAGTTTATAAAGCGCATCCTTTCCCTCATTCAAGAAGGACAGAGCAACCTCGCCTACCACCTCTCCGTCGTATCCTAAAGCATAAAATTCTGCTGAACGAAGGGCATACCTATTACCGTTAAAAGAAAGGGAAACACCCTTAGCCTTTCGAAGAAGGCTTAAGGCTTCGGTATCGGTAATCGAGTCTCCACAGTAAAAGCCCTCTGAAAGGGGAATACTTAACTCTTTTGAAATCTCTTCACAGGCTTTAGCCTTTTCTCTTCCTCCGATAGGGTTAACCTCTCTTAAGAAAACTCCAGAATCTAAATTCCAGACCTTCTCAAAAAATAGGTATTCCATCTCATCGAGGATATCCCTTAGGCTCTTGGGCAAATCTTGAGGAGCTTTAGCAGAAGAAGGAAGCTCAATGTCAGGGAAGCTTAATATCCGTTCATAGATTTCTGTCAAAATTTTGGCTTCAGCCTGAGAAATTTTAACCCTATCAAGGTCAACCTCGGTGCAAAACACATTTTCCATCGGAAAACCTATCCTCTTGCACAGGGCAACAAGGTAAGGTCTATAGCTTGTGCTTATGATGTAAACTGGAGCAATTTTAAGCAAGCTTCTTAGGATTTCGTCCATTTTTGGGAGCAAGATTAGCGTTCTTTCCGAGAATTCTTCTAAAGCTTTGTTTGTTGCCCCAAAAAGCTTGAGAAAAGGTAGGATCAACTTTAGCGTATCTCCAGCCTTGTAGTTTTCTCGTTTTTTTATGTCTGCAAGGTAGTCATCAAAACGGGATACTTGTTTGAAAAACCTTCCGCCTTGCGGGATGATGGCTGAGGCGAATTCAAAAGCGTTATCGTTGAGGGTTATCGGACCTTCGCAATCAAAGGCTAAAAAGGGCATACATTTATTATAAATTAGGGGAAACAGGTTGACAACCTGCTTGGAGCGAGGGGGATCCCCATGAAGCGTCATCCCGAACGAAGTGAGGGATCCCTCGGCACTGGCGTGCCTCGGGAAAACAGGATTGGGCTGTCTCCCCGAGCCCCTATTTTTGACTCCCCGAGCGCAAGCGAGGGGTCCCTCGGCGCTTACGCGCCTCGAAATGACACAAAAAGGCGGTATCAAGCGGAATTTTTATTGAAGCGGTCCCAAGAAAGTTAGCCTGCAATCAGAATATATGTTAAAATAATAATATTACATTCTCTACGCGGGGTGGAAGGCTCGATGAAAGGAAGAGAGATAAGGGCTAAGTTTCTAAGCTATTTTCAAAGGCTAAACCATGTGGTTGTGCCAAGCTCTCCTCTTATACCAAAGGATGACCCAACGCTTCTTTTTACCAATGCTGGAATGGTTCAGTTTAAGAGGGTCTTCCTTGGCGAGGAGAAAAGACCTTATACGCGTGCTGTAAGCTGTCAAAAGTGCGTGCGGGCAGGGGGAAAGCATAACGACCTGGAAAATGTAGGCTACACCGCAAGGCATCACACCTTTTTTGAAATGCTCGGGAACTTCTCCTTCGGCGACTACTTTAAGGAAGAAGCCATACTCTACGCCTGGGAATTCCTAACCAAAGAATTAGGGCTACCAAAAGAGAAGCTCTATGCAACGGTCTTTCACGAGGATGAAGAGGCGGTTTCTCTTTGGAAGAAAATCGCCGGCTTTTCTGAGGACCGAATAGTAAGGCTTGGAGAAAAGGACAACTTTTGGATGATGGGGGATACCGGTCCTTGCGGTCCCTGCTCAGAGATAGTCTACGACCAAGGTCCGGAGTTCTCTTGCGGAAAGCCCGATTGCCAGCCCGGTTGCGATTGCGACCGCTTTTTAGAAGTCTGGAACCTTGTCTTTATGCAGTATGAAAGGACAAAGGATGGAAAGCTTATCCCCCTTCCAAAGCCCTGCATAGACACGGGAATGGGGCTTGAAAGAATAACCGCTGTCGTCCAAGGAGTTCCAACAAACTTTGACACCGACCTTTTTGCCGGGCTCATGCAAAAGATTTCTGAGCTCTCTGGACGAGGATACAAAGAAAATCGGGACACTGAGGTTGCCTTCCGAGTGATCGCAGACCATTTTAGA
>WYEG01000023.1 GCA_009903935.1 Caldimicrobium sp.
CACTACATTATGGAATATTCGATAAAAATAGTGAATTAACTCCAAAAATTAAACATTTACGAAAAAATATTTGAAAATTCTCTCAAAACGGTTTTGCTGAAAAGTACAGTTAATAAACACTATTAAATACGGTGTTCAAAAATTTTAACTTTTAAACATGGTTTTGAACATTCTTCCTAAAAGCCTTTAAAAACATTTTTTATAAACCTTGGCTCAGGTCTTATGAGTAAAGAGAGAAGTTTTGTTCAAACCATCAGTTTTTTTAATTCTCTTTACTAAAAGTCTTTAAAAGATAAAATAGAAAAAAAATGAAAACCAGGCTTCAGAAAATCTTTCAAAGAAGGTTCGCTTTACCTGAGGAACTTCTGTTTGAAAAGGTCTCTTTGGCTCAAGAAATTTTTGAAAATTATGGAGAGTATTTTTTAAAACTTAAAGATTTTGTGGAGCTTCTAAAAAAATACGAAAAAGCTATAGAAATATCAAACAAGAGAATGGATGAGTTTCAAAGCTTTAGTGAATGTTATGTTTGCACCGTCCTTGAGGGAAAGGGGTGCTGTAAAGCAGGGCTTGAGAACGAGGCAACAGTAGCTATAATCCTTTTAAACTTTTTACTAAAAAAGGAACTACCCAAAGAAAGGGAGGTTCCAGGGAGATGTTTCTTTGTCGGTCCCGTGGGGTGTAAGCTCTTTGCCAGACCTCCGCTATGTCGAGAATTTTTTTGTCGAAGGTTGTTAGACACCTTTAAGCAGGAAGAGTATGTTTTGATCACTCAAGCCATTGCGGAGGAGTTAACTTTACAGGGTATATTAGTGAGGTATATTAAGAAGGAACTTGAGTTCTTGACTGGTGAGTTCCTGTATGAGCTTGATATCACGGGGTATAGTTCACCAGGAGGTAAATGAACATGAAAAGAATAATCGTTTATGTAAGCCTATTCTTTAGCTTAGTTTTCTTTGGGTGTGCCAAAAAAGAAGCCCCACCCATTGCGGTATCACCAACTATTTCTCCTCCTCAACCATCAGAGAAGGTTGAACCATCAAAGAAGGTGAGCGAGGAGAAAAGGGTTAGCTTAGAGGACCTCCTTAAAGAGCAGGATAAAAGGGCAGAAAAAAAGTTGGACCTTGAAACAATCAAGCTTTACGGAAGGGGGACCCCTCCTCTCTTTGCCATCTTCTTTGATTTTGATGACTACACCATCCGTTCTGACATGTGGGATAGGCTAAGAACCAACGCCAAGTACTTGCTTGAAAGAAAGGAGGTTAAGATTGTCCTTGAGGGAAACTGCGATGAAAGGGGGACAAACGAGTACAACCTTGCCTTAGGGATGAAAAGAGCCCTTGAAGTAAAGAAGGCGTTGGTTAGGCTTGGGGTTGAGGAGTCAAGGATTGAGGTGGTAAGCTTCGGAGAAGAGCGTCCTATTTGCTCTGAGCATGATGAGTCTTGTTATGCCCTAAATAGAAGGGTAGACTTTGTGATTAAACAAAAATAAAAAAAGGGGGAAAAGGGATGAGGAAGGTCTTTGTTGCGAGCCTTTTTATTTTGGCTTTTAGCCTTTTAATGATGGATTTAGCTTTTGCTCAATCTGATTTAAAGATCGCGGTTATAGACATAAAGAGGGTTGTCAACACCTCAAAGTATGGGCAAGAGGTGATGGAAAAACTACAGAAAAAATATGAAGAGCTTCAAGCAAAGCTTGACGCTCGAGCAAAGGAGCTTGATGCCTTAAAAGAGGAGATAGAAAAGAAGGGCTCGCTATGGTCTCAAGAGGTCAGAGAAAAGAAACAACGGGAATTTCAAAAAAAATTAAGAGAATTTAGGACCATGCAGGAGGATGCTCAGCTTGAGATGCAGGAGTTAGAAAAGAAGCTCCTTGACCCCGTCTTTAAAGAGCTTGAAACCATAATTAAGGATTATGTCCAAAAAGAAAAGATCGACCTTATTCTTGAGAAAAACCAGCCAGGCATCTACTACGCAAGCCCAAGGATCGACATATCCCCAAAGCTTGTAGAGCTTTTTGACAATTACTATGAGACAACTAAAGGAAAAAAGGAGGCACCAGCTTCTAAACCTGCAGAGACAAAAGGTAAAACGAAGTAGCCCTTGAGCCAAGCTTATCTTCTTGCCGATGTAGGGGGCACAAACGCTCGGTTCGTCGTCCTAACCACACCCCGAAGAGGCATAAGTCAAAAAAGGGTTTTAACCCTAAAAAGTAAAGATTTTAGCGACTTTTTCTCACTTCTCTTAGAAGCCCTATCTTTCTTTAAGGTTGAACCTCGGGATACCGTTGCCTGTATTGCCGTAGCTGGTCCTGTGTTTAAGGGGAGGGCAAAGCTTACGAACCTTGGCTGGGAAATTGATGAAAGAAAAATAAAAGCCAAGTTTCCTTTTAAAAAGCTAATCCTTGTGAACGACCTATTTGCCGGTTCAGCCTCTTTAGCAAAGCTAAAAAAGAAGGACCTTAAATTAGTAAAAAAAGGGAGGATTAACAAGGGAATTTGTATGGCCATTTTTTGCGGAACTGGATTAGGGGTAGGGGTCTTAGTAAAAGAGAAACCTTTAACCCTAATTTCAACCGAAGCTGGACATATCTTTTTTCAAGCATTAGATAGCTTTGACTTAAAATTTTTAAACTTTTTAAAAGAAAAGCAGAAAGAGCTAAGCTATGAAGAGGTTTTATCAGGAAGGGGGCTTGAAAACCTTTATGAATTCTTTCATGGTGAAAGGCTCTCTGCACCCATGATTACTGCCCTTGCAAAGAAGCAAGATAAAAGGGCAGGGCAAGCTGTGAAGGCTTATTTCAAATATCTGGGTAGATTTTGCTCTCAATTAGCCCTTTGCTATCTCCCTTTAGGGGGGATCTACCTTAGCGGTGGCGTCATAAACGCTTTGATAGATTTTCTTTTTGAGAAGGAGTATAAGTCCGTTTTTATGGAAAACTTCGTATCCTCTTTTAGGCTAAACTTTTTACTTAAAGAACTTCCTATCTATGCGATTGGGCATCCCTTTCCAGTTCTTTTAGGATGTAAAGCCATTGTTGAGAGCCTTGAAGCTTGATTTTTCTTGTGTTTAGGTCTAAGTGCTCAAAAAAAATAGAAAGAGGCTCTACCTTGGGCGGTAAAAAACTTAGTCTATCTGCCCATTCAACGACTATGATCCCCTCTTCTAAGTTTTCCCAAAGCCCAAGCTCAAAAGCCTCCTCTTCGCTTAACCGATAGAGGTCAACATGAAAGATGGGGTAGCGCCCTTTATAGATGTTTATCAACGAAAAGGTTGGGCTAACAACGAAGGTATCTTCTGGGACTTCAAGGGCTTCGCAAAGTCCTTTTATAAATGTTGTCTTCCCTGAGCCAAGGTCTCCATAGAGAAGAAGAAGGGTTTCCGGTCTTAGATGTTTGCCAAGCCTGCGAGCAAGCTCTTTTGTTTCTTCGGGAGAAGTTGTGATGAATTCTATGCTAATTAGATTTGACATTCGGTCCAAGGATTAAGAGGTAAGCTCGATCCTTTTTAAGATACTTCTTTATAATGTCTTTCAATCTTTCGGCGTCGACCTTTTTTATTTCTTCCTCATACTTCTTTTGATAGTCCCAGCCGAGACCAAGGACCTCGTTTAGAGCCATGTCTTCAGCTTTAGCGATGTTGCTTTGAAGAGAAAGTCTATACTTCCCAAAGAGCCTATTCTTTCCTCGTTCTATTTCTTCTTGGGTTAGACCATCTGAGGTTATCTTTTCTAAGATTTCAAAAAAGCCAGCTACGGCTTGGTCTGTTTTCTCAGGGGAGCAGGCGATGTAGAAGGTAAAAATAGAGGCTTTAGGATACATAACAAGGAAAGAGGTGACGGCGTAGGCAAGAGACCGCTCATCTCTTAAGATCCTAAAAAGCCTGCTTTCCATTCCTGACAAGATGCTGTTTAGAACCTCGATGGTTGGTCTTTCTGGAGAGAGAAGCCCAGGCAAAACAAAACCAAGAAGAACTTGGGTTTGAAAGCTTTCCTTAGGGGTAAATCTTTTGCCAGGCTTGGGAAGGAGTGGTTCAGGCTCTTCCCTTTTCTCTTCTTTTCTAAGCGCTCCTCTCTCAAGGTATTTCTTAAGCTTTAGCTTTAAGTCTACCGGGTCAAAATCACCAACGACAACGAGCGTTGCCTGGTCAAGGTTCACAAAATCTTGATAAGCCTTTCTTAGGTCTTCGCAGGTAAAGCTTTGATAGAAGGCTTGAGAGCCTGCTTGGTTTAAGCCATAGGGATGGTCTGGAAAGATAAACTCTAAGAATTCTTTAAGAGCAAGGGAGAGGGGTTGGTCTTCCTGCCGATGAAGCATGGACATAAGCTCAGGCTTTGCCTTTTCGCATTCTTCTTCGCTAAAGCTTGGGTCAAAAAGGATTTCTGAAAAGAGCTCCAAGGTTTGGTCAAGGTTCTTGGATAAGCTTAGCGCCTTTAATCCGAAGGTATTTCTTCCCGTGTAGCCAACGATTGATGAGCCAAGATTTTCTAAGGTTTGAGAAATTTCTTCAGCTGACCTTTTCTTTGTGCCCCTTGTCCAAATAAGGGTTAGGGCTTGGAAAAGACCATTGTTTCCTTTATTTTCAAACCTTACTCCTCCCGGAAAGACCAAAGCAAGCCCAACGGTTGGGGTCTCTTTCTGCGGTTTTAAGATAACCTTTAAGTTGTTTTTAAGGCGGAAGACTTGAGCCTCCTCAAGAAGGACCTCCTTTTCTACTATCTTTCTCAATTCCTCTTCACCAAAAAAGGCCTTCTCAGAGAGAAAAACTACCGTTAGTTTAGAGGGGTTAAAGATCTTTTCTGCCAGCCTTTGTAAATCTTCAGGCGTTGCCCTTTCAATTTGTTTGACATACCAGTCGATGTCCTTGTATGTGCCTCTAATCAGCTCAAAGGTTGCAAGGGTCCTTGAAAGACCATCCGTAGATTCCTGCCCGTAGATAAAGCTTGATAGGACCTGCGTTTTGGCTCGTCTTAATTCCTCTTCCGATATGCCAAAGTGTTTTATCTTCAAGACTTCCTTTAGAGTTTCTCGTAAGATAGGATGGAAATTTTGAGGGTCTGCAGTTCCTGTAATTTCAAAGAGACCAGGACCTGAGGGAGTTAGAGCGCTTGCTGAGATGCTTTTTACGAGGTTTAGTTCCCTTTTTAAGCGTAGATAAAGCCTTGAGGTTTCCCCACCGCCGAGGACCTCCGCTAACAGGTCGGCAAGAGGAGCATCATTTTCCTTTAAAGATGGAGCAGGAAAGGAAAGGGCGAAGTAGCCCTCTTTTACTTTTCTTTCAACCCAAGAAAGGGTGGGCTTTTCCACATAGGGCTCAGTAGGAAAGACAACTTGCTTGAGAGTTCTTTTTGGGGGGTTAGAGAAATACTTTTCTGAGAGCTTCAGCACCTCATCATAGGGCAAGTTCCCGACAATAACTAAAACCATATTTTCTGGGGTGTAAAAGTGGTTCACAAAGTAGAAAAGGTCATCCCGGGTAAGAGAACGAACCGTGTTTTCAAACCCGATGATGGGTCTACGGTAGGGATATTTGGTGTAGGATTTCTTCATCAGCTCTTCGTAGAGGACCACATAGGGATTGTCAAGGCGCATCTTCATCTCTTCAACGACTACTTCTTTTTCCTTAGAAAGCTCGTTTGGGTCAAAGATTGGGTGAAAGACCGCTTCAGAGAGGACCTCAAGGGCTGTCTCAAAAACTTCTGTAGGTCCAGACACATAGTAGCAGGTGTAGTCGTAGGAGGTAAAGGCGTTGATGTATCCACCCTTTGCCTCAACAGCTCCAGATATATCTTCAGGCTTCTTATGCTCAGTTCCTTTAAATATCATGTGCTCGATAAGATGGGTAATTCCTGCTACTTCATCCCACTCGTAGTTGCTCCCTACCTTTACGCAGAGCTTTACCGTGACTACCCTTTCCCTCTGATAGGGGAAAAAGAGAACTTTTAAGCCTGAAGAAAGGGTATGAACTTTAACCTTTTGGGTTAAGTCAAGGGAAGAAAAGCCAAAGTTTGGTTCCATAAGCACCCCCAGGATGAAAAAGAAAAGAGTTTGAGCAAGGAAAGCTAATTTTTTCATGCTAATTTAATTTAGAACCCATTGGACAATTTGACAAGGCAATAGTAAAATTTTATTAACAAAGTTGTAGTATACTCTGTTTGAGTTTGATGTTTAGGCGAGGCTTACTTTTTTTATT
The DNA here is from genome assembly GCA_009903935.1 of Caldimicrobium sp. Taxonomy (GTDB): domain Bacteria; phylum Desulfobacterota; class Thermodesulfobacteria; order Thermodesulfobacteriales; family Thermodesulfobacteriaceae; genus WYEG01. The sequence goes on from WYEG01000023.1 coordinate 6,190, forward strand.
AAAAGGGGAATAAAAAAGTCGAGGGTAACCGAATGGATTTAGGTTTAGGTATTTCGAAAAAATGGGACTATTTTATGGATAAGTTTTTTCTTTTTCTAACCTTTCTTGGGGCTGTTCTTGTCCCTCTTTTTCTCATCGGGATATTAATTGTATTTTTAAAAGAAGCAAGTTTAGCCATTCAAAAGTTTGGTTTTGTTAGTTTTATTTTTTCTTCCGAGTGGGACCCGGTTTTTGAAAAGTTTGGGGGAGCTGTCCCTTTAACTGGCACGATTATCGTAGCTTTTATTGCTCTAATTCTTGGGGTTCCTATCGCCTTAGGTATAGCCATTTTTGTATCTGAGGTTTGTCCCAATTTCTTAAAACAACCGATAAGGCTTGCAGTTGACCTTCTTGCAGCTATTCCAAGCATTATTTACGGGTTGTGGGGGCTTTTTACTCTTGCACCTATTCATGCAAGGTATATCGAACCATTTTTACAAAAGGTTTTTACTCCAATACCTTTTCTTGGAAAGCTTTTTGAAGGAACCCCTTTGGGCATAGACCTCTTTACTGCGGGCATTGTTCTAAGCATTATGATCATTCCCTTTACGGCTTCCATCGCTATCGAATCTTTTTACCTTGTCCCTCGGGTTTTAAAGGAGTCTGCCTATGGTATGGGGGCTACGAAGTGGGAGGTTATAAGGGATGTGATGTTCCCCTATTGTAGAATAGGTATATTTGGTGGAATAGGGTTATCTTTGGGTAGAGCTCTTGGAGAGACTATGGCAGTTGCCTTTGCGCTTGGGAACATTAACAACTTTCCAACTTCCCTTTTAACTCCAACTACAACGGTAACGGTAAAGCTTGCTAACGAATTTACCGAGGCAGATAAGGACATCCATCTTTCAGCCCTTTTCTATCTTGCCTTGCTCCTCTATATCATGAGCCTTTTTATCATTGGCAGCTCTAAATACTTCATTATGAGGGTTCGTGAAAAATGAGAGAAAGGGTTTTTAAAATTCGGAAACTAACAAGCACAAGCATCCTTACTATTACTGGTTTGTGTGCACTATGGGGTATTTTTTGGCTTTTCTTTATAATCTTCGATGTAATTCGCCATGGTATAGCCTCTATCAACCTTTCACTTTTTTTAGAAACTCCAACCCCTCCTGGAGAGCCTGGAGGAGGGTTAAAGCATGCTTTTATTGGACATTTTCTCATTACACTTGGTGCTATTTCCTTAGGTATTCCTTTAGGGATTCTTGCAGGAACATTTTTAGCAGAATACGGAAGGAATTACCGCTTATCCAAGGTAATAAGCTTTCTTGCAGATACTATGGTTAGTGTGCCTGCTATCTTAATAGGGGCATTTGTTTACGCTATTATGGTAAAACCTTTAGGACATTTTAGCGGTTGGGCCGGAAGTGTAGCCTTAGCCATCATCATGTTTCCAGTAGTTATTCGATCAACAGAGCACATGCTAAAGTTAGTTCCATGGACCTTGAGAGAAGCAGCCTTTGCCCTTGGCGCTCCCTATTACAAAGTCATCCTGCAAGTGCTTTATCCTGCTATTAAAATGGGGCTATTAACAGGTGCTTTGTTAGCCATAGCACGAGAAATAGGCGAAGCAGCACCTTTACTTTTTACCTCCTTCAACAACAACTTTCTTTCCTACAATATGAGTGGCCCCATGGCTTCCTTAACGGTGACAATTTTTGTGTATGCTATGGGTCCCTATGATTACTGGCACACTCAAGCTTGGGCTGCGGCTTTTGTGATTGCCATAACAATACTTATTCTTAATTTCATTGCCAGGATAATCCTAAAGGGAGGTAAACATTGAACGTCGAGCTTGAGGTAAAAAACCTATCCTTTTACTATGCAGGATGTTCGGAACCGTCTCTAAAAAACATAAACTTTCCTATCTATAAGCACAAGGTTACAGCCCTTATCGGACCAAGTGGTTGCGGAAAGACAACCCTTCTTCGTTGCTTTAACCGTATGCACGACCTTTATCCTGGAAATAAATACGAGGGAGAAATCCTTTTTAGAGGAAGAAACATCCTTGCTCCCGAGGTAGACTTGATAGAATTGCGAACAAAAATTGGAATGGTCTTTCAGAAGCCTACTCCATTTCCGATGAGCATATTCGACAATGTAGCTTATGGATTAAGACTGCGGGGGATAAAAAACAAGAAAGAGCTTGCAGAAAGAGTTGAAAAAGCCCTTCGTGAGGCTGCTCTTTGGGATGAAGTCAAGGATAAGCTTAAAGAGAGCGGTCTATCTCTATCAGGTGGTCAACAGCAAAGGCTTTGCATAGCAAGAGCTATTGCGGTTGAGCCAGAAGTCCTACTTTTTGATGAGCCAACCTCAGCCTTAGACCCCATTTCAACCGCAAAAATTGAAGACCTCATCGTCCAACTAAAGGAAAAGATAACCATCGTCATAGTTACTCATAACATGCAGCAGGCAGCAAGGATCTCCGATTTTACGGCCTTCATGTATCTTGGGGAGCTCGTGGAGTTTGGACCAACAGAAAAGATATTTACTAATCCAGAGAAAAAGCTCACCGAAGATTACATCACCGGCAGGTTCGGCTAATAAAACCTCTTGATTTAAGTCAAGGTATAAATCTTTTCTTGGGATAATCTTTTTATTTAATCAAAAGCAGGGGAAAAGCAATGAGATGTCCTGGGCAGGATACTCGCTATTGGAAGGAAGATGCCATCTTTGAGGTTGAATGTCCCCATTGTGGGGCGCTTGTTGAGTTCTTTAAGGATGATACCTCAAGAAAATGTCCAAGCTGTAAGCGGGTGCTTGTCAATCCAAGGATGGATTTTGGGTGTGCCCTCTATTGCCAATACGCTGAGCTTTGCCTTGGTGAACTTCCAAAGGAGGTCTTAAGGGAAAGGAGTAACCTCCTTAAAGAGCGCATAGCAGTTGAGGTTGAAAAAAGGCTCCCCAAAGAGCTTTTTAAAGAAATCTCAAGCTTAGTAAGAGAAATGGAAGAAAAGGCTAAAGAGGCGGGAAAATCTCCTGGCTTAAACCTATTACTCCTCTATTTTTATTATCTGTCAAAGGATGATTTAAAGGAAGTCGCGGAGAAGGCTCGTCTGCCAGAGCCTGTGCTTGATGACATAAGGCTAAAGCTTAAGGAGCTAAAAGAAGGACTAAAACCAAGGGAATTATTTGAAGCTTTAACCTTAAAAAAGGAGGAGTAAACCATGGCGAAAGTCCTAAGGAAGATCATTGAGATCGATGAAGAGCTTTGCAACGGCTGTGGTAAATGCGTGCTTGCTTGTCAAGAGGGGGCGATAGCCATCATCGACGGCAAGGCAAGGCTTGTTAGCGAAATCCTCTGCGACGGTTTAGGGGCTTGCATTGGAGAATGTCCAACAGGTGCCCTTCGTATCGTAGAGAGGGAAGCTCTTCCCTTTGATGAAAAGGCTGTTGAAGAACATCTTCATCAGCTAAAGAAAAGCGAAGAGTCATTCCAACCAACGATGGCTTGCGGTTGCCCATCAACCCAAGTAAGAAATCTTGAAACAGAGGAAAAGCCTGCTTTTAAGCCTCAGGACATCCCATCTTCCCTTACCCACTGGCCGGTTCAGATAAGGCTTATTCCAACCCATGCCCCTTTTTTGAGGGATGCTCATCTTTTAATCTGTGCCGACTGCGTCCCCGTAGCCTATCCTGAGCTTCATACTAAGCTCCTTCCGGGGAAAAAGGTCATGATAGGGTGTCCAAAGTTTGACCCAGCAGACCTTTACATCGAAAAGTTCGCCGAAATCTTTAGCAAAGTGCCCCTGAGGTCTCTTGAGCTTGCCATAATGGAAGTGCCTTGCTGTCGTGGGCTTCTTTTTATTCTTGACCAAGCACGAAGGCTTGCCAACAAAGATTTTAAATTTAAAGTTCACACCATAGGAGTAAAGGGTGAAATCCTTAGAACGGAGGAGGCTTAATGGAGTGGACTCCTGAGGCCGAAGCCTACCTTAAAAAGGTTCCCTTTTTTGTCAGAAAAAAGGTAAAAAGGGAGGTAGAAAAGTATCTTCAGGAAAGAGGGAAGAAAAGAATTACCCTTGAAGACCTTTTAGAGGCCAAGGAAGCTCTGCTAAGTAAAATGTCTGAAGCGGAAAAGGGCTATGAAGTATCCGGATGCTTTGGCGTGGATTCCTGCCCAAACGCTATAATGGCTTCAAGCCATCTTTTATCTTCCTTAGAGAGGATTTTAGAAGAAGAAAAGCTTACCCAATTTTTGACCTCTAAAGTTGGACCAAAGTTGAAGGCTCATCATAAGTTTAAGGTTTGTCTTTCTGAGTGCCCAAACGCCTGCTCCCAGATCTATATTTGCGACTTTGCTCTTCACGGAGTGGTAAAAATTTCCGTCAATCCTAAGGCTTGTAGCTTTTGTGGCTCCTGCGTTGAAGTCTGCGAAGAGAACGCTATTGAGCTTACCGAGTTTGGTCCCACTATAAACGAAGAGCTTTGCGTTGGCTGTGGTCATTGCCTAAAGGTATGTCCAGAATCTGCCTTATCCGAGGAGTTCCGAGGGTATAAGGTATACTTAGGGGGAAAGCTTGGGCGTCATCCCCGTTTGGCAACCTTCCTTGATTATTATAAGGCGGAAGACATACCCGAGCTTTTGAGGAAGGTCCTTTACCTCTACAAAAAACACAACCAAAAGGGAGAAAGGCTTGGAGCCATCATTGAAAGATTATCCTGGGAGAGGTTTGTTAAGGAGCTTAGAGATTTAGTTTAAAACATCAAAGGCGTTTTCAGGACGGCTTGCAGATTCCTTTTCTTGTCTTTCTCTTCTATACTCTTGAAAGTATTGCAAGACTTCACCGTTTAAAACCCTTTTTGCTCCTACAAATCGAGCCCTATAGTAGGGGTCATCAAGGGAGTCGATGGCAAAGCCTTTTCTGTTTGAAGACACATGGACAAACTTGTTGTCGCCTATGTAGATCCCTACATGGGTAACTGGAGCGCGCTTTGATGTTCTAAAAAAGACAAGGTCTCCCGGAATAAGCTCGTTTTTATCTACCTCCTGCCCTACAAGATACTGATGATAAGAGCTTCTCGGAAGTTTGATCCCAAGCTCGCTATAAACCCTCTGAACAAAGGCAGAACAATCAAGAGCTCCGTTTCCTTCTCCTCCAAAGCGGTATTTCACATTGGCATACTGTCTGCTAATTTCTAAAAATTTATCCCTTAGAGCTTGAACTTCAGCTTTGCCCAGGGTAAACCTTCCAAACTTTTTAGTCAAAGGCTCCTCTTCTGCTTTAAACATGGCTTTAGGCTCCCTCAAACGGGGCTTCTCAAGGTCTTGAGAAGGGATTTTCAATTCCTGCCCAACTAAGATGATGTTATCCTCTAAACCGTTTAAAAGCTTTATCTCTTCTACAGAGACACCATACATTAAGGATATTCTGTATAAAGTTTCCCCCTCCTTTACTCGATGAACAACATAGGGCTCGTTTGATGAGCTTTTAAAAATATCTGAGGTAAGGGAGAAAGAAAGCCTTATCTCTTCGCTCTTTTCTACCTTGACTAATAGCCTTTGTCCAGGCTTAAGTCTTGCTGTCCTTAGATGATTTAGCCTTTTTATTCCCTCTGGCGTAGTATGGTATTTTCGGGCTAAGCTTGCTAAGGTCTCGCCTTTTTTAACTACATGATAGACCTTTCTTTCAGCCAAACGCTTTTTTGATCTTTCATCATTAGCTTCAGACAGAGGCTTCTTTGGTTCTGCTTCAACTTCCTGTCCTTTAGAGGGTGTTTTAGTTTTTTCTGTTGTTTTTTCTATGTCTTTGGGTTTTTCAGGCTCCTTTGGCTGTTCCAAGACTTTAGCCTTAACAGGAACCTTAAGGACCATACCTTCACGAATGGTTAAATCAGTAAGCCCGTTTGCCTCAAGGATTTCTCCGACGCTCAAGCCATATTTTTTTGCAATGCTAAAAAGCGTTTCACCCTTAGATACTTTATGCTCAAGGAATTGTGCCTGATGTCCCTCTGGAGCGGATGCTTTGGACGGTGATACATCCTTGGTAGATTCTGTTTTTTGCCTTCTTATGACCAAAACTTGCCCAACCTTAAGCGCAGGGCTTGTTAAACCGTTCATAGCCATAAGCTCTTCAGTGCTTAAGCCAAACTGCTTGGCAATGCGAAAAAGATTGTCCCCCTTCTTCACCTGATAGGT